>JAAZIN010000025.1 GCA_012800855.1 Bacillota bacterium | reverse complement strand
TGCCCCTTGAAGTTCGGCCGGGGCAGTGCCATATTCTCCATGGACTTCATCCCCTTCCAGCGCGTTCTGGCCGCTCGTCCCTATTATAGCGCATCCCTCAGGAAAATCATACCAGCAAGCGGCACGCCCGGCAGTTGCTTCCAGAAACGGCAGCTACAAATGGAAAGATAAAATGGAGGAGCAAGAAAGAGATAAAATACAGTTATTGCGGCTGGAAGTCCCGGCCTGAATTACCATCCCGCCTCATCCTTCAACGGCTTGACGATACCAATGACCTTGCCAGCACCCGGGCCTGATCTGATGCCAGCTCGATACGGCTGTACTTTTTATTCTTGGGGATGAGAAAAATCCGGTTAAAGTTGCCTCTTCTCCCAGGGCGGCCACCACAATATCGGTATTCTCCGCCGTTTCCTGCTTTCTTACCAGGACGTAGTCGCCATGGTTAATATCCACCCCGGTCATGCTGTCGCCCTCCACCCTGAGCATGAACAGTCTTCCTAACTCTTTGCCCTTGAACCATTCCCTGGGAAGACGAAACCGCTCTTCAGCCCGCTCGTTCATGAAGCCAGGTGCCCCCGCGGCAATGCGGTGGAAAAGCGGTAATTCAACCAGTTCGGCCGCGCCGTATTCCCTCTCCCCTGCCTCCGTTTCTTCAACGATCACCTGGGGAAATGAACCGTCAAGGATGAAGCGGCGCCCCCGGGGAGCCAGCACCTCTGTATAAAAATATGCTTCAACCTGTCCTCTATGCGGTGAGGGGACATAGGCGGGGATGTCGTCCAACTCGCAAAAATCCTCATCGATAACCAGCAGCTCCCTGCCGTAGGTTGCAGGGGATAACCGTATGTATGCTGCAGCTCTTTAAGCATCCATTGCCTGATCAACTCTTCGCTTGACCATAATGAATGCAGCCGCTCCCGGAAGAGATAATCCTCGGGACGAACCCGGTAAAAGCTTTAACGAGGGCCTCATCCAGCCGGCGCCATTAGGTGCTGCTGGAAAAAGGAGGCGATGCGGCCGGCCAGGATCTCTTCATGGCCCTGCCAGAAATGATCGGCGCCCGGAATCACTTCCACGGCTCCAGCGCCATCAGGACCTGTGATCTGCTCTTTTTGTTGAAGGATAAATGAGGCGGGAATGAGGCTGTCTTCCGACCCGCAGAGAATGAGCCTGGGCCTGCCGTAGCCTCCCATGTCGGGCACCTCCGGCGGCGAAATGGCGGCGACGGCTTTGACCCTGCCCTCCTGCCGCGCCGTGTTGAGGGCAACCGTTCCGCCGAAGGAATAGCCGGCCAGGCCGATGCGACCGGCATGGATCTCGCGGCGGCCGGCCAGGAAGGAGATGGCGGCAAGGGTGTCATCAATCTCGCCCAGGCCGCCGTCATGTATCCCCTCGCTCCGCCCCACGCCGCGGAAATTAAAGCAGAAAGCGGCCATCCCCTCTTTCGCCAGGGCCTCGCTGACGGCATGAACCACGTTGTTGTCCATGCTGCCGCCATAGAGCGGATGAGGATGGCAGATCACCACCCCCGCCACACCTGCCCGCGGGGGAAGCAGCAGCCTGCCTTCCAGCACCAGGGCGCCGCTTTTGAAAACAACCCTTTCCCCGTTCATTTCCATCCCTAACCGGCACGGTTTGTCTCAGGTTCCACTGGGCAAAGTCAAGGCTGCCGCCCACGGCGGCCTTGCATCAGATGCCTCAACCCATGCCCTGGTAGCCCATCGATTTAACTTTTCCGTCTTCCACCAGCACGGGCACAATGCTGGCGCCGTACTTTTCGCGGAGCTCTTTCAGCGCGGCCTGGTCCCGGCTCACATTGCGAAGCCGGTAGGAGACGCCCTCCTTGTCCAGCTGCTCCATCTGTTTGCGGCAATAAGGGCAGCCGTCTTTCACGAACAACTCCAGCACCGCCGGCACCCCCTTTCCCGAAAGGTTTATGGCAAGCCGGCCCGGTATGCCCAGGCACACTGGCCTTGACGGCCTTCAAGTTCTACTCCAATTTATACCACATATTGCCTGCAAATCCAAGCCGGGGCAGGCATGCCGCCCCGGCAACTTTTCCGGCCTTTGGCCGCCGATAGCAGGGTCTCGCAGGGTCTCGCCGGCGGCTCGCCAGATATGGGTCACACCATCCCGGCCTAGGGGCGTGCTTCCACGCCCGCCCCCTTTAAGCAGTTAAGCGCGGTCAGGGTTGTAGCGCTTCAGCAGGAGGGAGTTGGTCAGGACGGAGAGGGAGCTGAGGCCCATGGCGGCACCGCCGATAACGGGCGTGAAAGCTCCGGCAATGGCCAGGGGAACGGCGACGAGGTTGTAGAAGAAGGCCCAGAAGAGGTTCTGCCGGATCTTGCGCAGGGTCCGGCGGGAGAGGCGGATGGCCGAGGCGATCTTGCGCAAATCACCTTTCATCAGGGTGATGGAGGCGCTTTCCATGGCTATATCCGTCCCCGTCCCGATGGCCATGCCCACGTCGGCAGTGGCCAGAGCCGGAGCATCATTAATCCCGTCGCCGACCATGGCCACAACGCGCCCAGCTTCCCTCAGCTCCTGCACCTCTGCGGCCTTGTGCTGGGGAAGCACGCCGGCAATGACATGGTCAATGCCCACTTGTGCGGCGATGGCCCGCGCGGTTTTTTCCTGGTCCCCGGTGAGCATGTATATGTCCAGGCCCATCTGCCGCAGTTCCGCAATTGCTTCGGCGGCGCCTTCCTTGACCGTGTCCGCCAGGGCCAGCAGGCCGCAGGGTTTTTTCCCCCTCATCACGGCCATCACCGTCTTGCCCTCTTCCTCCCAGCGCCGCTTCTGCGGCAGCAGCGGCGCCAGGTCCACGCCGTGGGCCTGGGCCAGCTTCTCATTGCCGACCAGCCATCTCTCCCCCGCCAGCTCAAAGCTGATGCCCAGCCCGGGCAGGGCCTCGAAATTTTCAACTTCTTTTAACTCCAGGCCCCTCTTTTCCGCCTCCTTGGCCACGGCCCGGCCAAGGGGATGCTCGGATTTATTCTCCCCCGAGGCGGCTATGGCCAGGAGTTCCTCTTCATCCAGGGGATCAAGAGCCAAAATATCCGTTACCGCCGGGGTGCCGCGGGTAATGGTCCCCGTTTTGTCGAGGACGACGGTATCGATCTTCCCCGCCCGCTCCAGGTGCTCGCCGCCCCGAATGAGAATCCCCCTTGACGCGCCCACGCCCGTCCCCACCATGATTGCTGCTGGCGTGGCCAGCCCCAGGGCGCAGGGGCAGGCCACCACGAGAACGGTGACCATGTGCATCAAGGAGCTTTCAAAGCCGGCCCCGCCGAGATACCAGCCGGCAAAAGTAAGTACAGAAACGGCGATCATCGCCGGAACGAAAACGGCGGCCAGCCTGTCCGCCAGCCGCTGGATGGGAGCCTTGGAGCCCTGCGCCTCCTCCACCAGGCGGATAATCTGGGCCAGGACGGTGTCCTCGCCCACCCTGGTGGCGCGGAAGGTGAAGCTGCCGAAGTTGTTGATTGAAGCCCCCACCACCTCGTCGCCGGGCTTTTTCTCCACGGGCATGCTCTCCCCGGTGAGATGGGACTCGTCTATGCTCGTATGCCCCTCCACGATGATGCCGTCCACGGGGACCCTCTCGCCCGGGCGCACCACGACGAGATCGCCGACGGCCACCTCCTCCACGGGGATGTCCATCTCTCCGCCATTCCGGATGACGCGGGCGGTCTTCGACTGCAGCTGCACCAGCTTCTCAATGGCCTCCGAGGTTCTCCCCCGGGCCACCGCCTCCAGCAGCCTGCCCAGCAGGATCACGGTCATGAGCATGGCCGCGGAGTCAAAGTAGTAGACGCCCCAGCCGGCAAGGAGCGAGGCGAGGCTGTAAAAATAGGCCACGGAGGTGCCCAGCGCCACCAGCACATCCATGTTGGCGCTGCCCCCCTTTAAGGAGCGATAGGAGCCCACGTAAAAGGGCCAGCCGGCAATAAACTGCACGGGCGTGGCCAGGGCCAGCTGCAGCCAGGGATTAATCATGAAGTGGTGCCCGGCATGCGACACCACCATCATTACGGCCAGGGGCAGGGTGAATAGGGCCGCCATGATGAAGCGGACCAGCTGCCACTTTATCTCCTCCCGCCTGGCCCGGGAAGCTTCCCGGCGCGAAAGCTCCCCCGCCAGGCGCGCCCCGTAGCCCAGCTCTCTAACCGCAGCGGCCAGCTCCCCGGCAGTGATGACGCCTGGAAGATAGCTCACCGTGGCCCTGCCGGTGGCCAGGTTGACCGCCGCCTCCCGCACCCCCGGCAGCGAGTTGAGCCTGCTTTCAACCCGCGCCGCGCATGCGGCGCAGTGCATCCCCGAGACCAGTAATTCCTCCTTCTCTTCCGGCACGCCGTAGCCCAGCGCCTCGATCTGCTCAATCATGTGTTTGGGACCTATCTTCGCCGGATCGTAGGCTACAGTCCCCTTGCCCGTCAGCGGGTTGACCTCTGCCGATAAAACTCCTTCAAGAGAGAGCAAGCCCTTTTCCACCCTGGCGGCACAGGCTGCACAGTGCATTCCGGATATGGGTATGGTGATAGTGGCCTGCCTGCCGCTTTGTTTTTCGCTTCCGGACATGATCATTTACCCCTCCTAATCCTTGTCTTGCCGGCTAGCGGATGAGCCTAAAGATGGTCTTCAGCGCTTCATCTACTGCTTCATCGCCGCCTTCTAAAAGCTGCTCCCTGAGGCAGTGCTTCATGTGCTTCTCCAGCAGCAGCCGGGCCACGCCGTTTATGGCCGAGCGCACCGAGGAGATCTGGTTTAAGACATCGTCGCAGTAAACGTCCTCTTCAATCATCCTCCTGATTCCCCGCACCTGCCCCTCGATGCGATTAAGGCGCACCACGAGCTGCCGCACCGTCTCCTGGTCATGCCAACTTCGCTTTTTGCCGCCGCAGCAGCCGCTTCTCGCCTCCTCCATGCCATCACTCCTTTAAATACTATACCCCCCTACCCTATATTGATTATAAAATAAAGCACGATCGGCAGTCAATCCCGGTCGTGCTCTTCAACTACAGGTTGGGCGCGTGTGGACGGAAACTCGCGCCTAGCGCGCGCCTCCGCCGCCGCCTCCGCCGCCGCCTCCGCCGCCGCCGGAGAAGCCGCCCCCCCTGCCGGATCCGGAAGAGGAGCTGCTGAAAGCGGTGCGGAAAGTCTGCTGCATCGACGAAGTGAGATCGCCCAGCCGGCCGGGCTCAGTGAGGGCCATGCGGGACCAGCCCGTTCCGACGAGGTAGTTTCTATCCCGCAGCTGCGGGTAAACCACCTCCAGCTGCTTCATCACCTCTTTGGCCACCCCCAGGGCCACGGCGTAAACGAGGTAATGCTCCCAGATTTCCAGGGCCGGGATGGTGGAGCGCTCCAGCTCCGAAAAATGCAGCAGGAACCGCTTGAAGGCCTTCCACTTGGCGTAATGGTCCGCCCCGGCAGGGGTAAGGTTCTTCAGCAACGCTGTCAAGATTAACAAGAGGACCCCGGCGATGGCAACCAGGAAGCCGGTCAGGAACATGAACCCCGTAAAGAAGAAAATAAACCCGAGCGCAAACAAGGCCAGGCCGGCAATGATGCCGCTCCACAGGGTGGGACCGAAGAGGCCCAGGTTTTCAACCTGCTGCTTTACCTTCTCGTTCCAAGCGCGTTGAAATGCGGCGGTGCTCATAAGGCGCCGCCTGGAAAATTCCTCGATCTCGCTAAAGGTGACACTCTCTCCGGCCTGCCGCGCCACCCTCCTGAAGATGAAACTATACAATTCCGCCTCATGCGGCGCCAATTTGTCGCGCCCCTCCCCGGGATACACGCGGTAATCGGTCTGGGAGCGCTTGAAAAGGAGCCCCTTCTCTTCGCTGTACTCTTCCAGGCGCAGGTGCTCGCGGCGGGCCAGGTCGAGAATGGTGGCGGTGATATCATCGGGAGCGGCGCGACCTAGGCGGAAGAAGTAGCCGGCTTCAGCGGGCGAATAATCCCCCGGCAGCTCCCGGTAATAATCTCCCCGGTAGGCCTGCGGGTGGCTGAGGGCCTTGCGCCGCAGGAAGAGGTAGAATACAATCGCCGCCAGCAAAACGGCAAAGCCGGCAAAGACATCGATCCGCGCCAGCAGGCGGCGCCTGTTGGCGCCGGCGGCCCACTCTTCCTCTTCCTCAAGAATGGCGGAGAGACCCTCCCGCCCCGAAAAATTGGCCGCCTCGGGGACCAGCTTCAGCGGAAAGGCCACTCTTCCCTCAAGGAAGGTGCGGCTGGGCAGGTCCCTCACCTCCCAGACGACGCGGTTCGGCCCCTCAATGGTGACGGTCCCCTGCAGGGGGCCGTGCCCCCATGCCCGCAGCTCTTCTTCGGCGGCGCCTTGGGGCAGGGTCAAGACAACGCGGGCCTGATCGGTGCGCTCATCCCATTCGTCCCCGATGAACTGGTAATAGAGCTCGGCCACATCCTCGTGTACCAGCACGGCGTTATCCACGGTGTAGGAGATGGTAAAGGTGCGCTCTTCGTTGGCCGCTTCAAAGCTCCAGTCAATGTAGACGTAGCCGGGATGCTCCTCCACGTAAAAGATGCCGGGGATGTCGCGCGTCCCGGGAGCCTCCTGCCGGTAGGGGATGCCGGCTTCGCCGACCAGGACATCCCTAATCGAGGCGTTGTTTTTCAAGTAGATATACTCCCAGGCGCCTCGAAAGCTGCCGTCAAAGTGGAAGGTGCGCTCCTCCACCACGGTCATGGAGCCGTCGGGATGGATCTCCGCCTCGATGAGGACACGGGGAAAATAATAGGATCGGCTAGCGGCGCCAACGGGCGCGGCAAGCTGCGCCAGGAGAATCAAGGCCAGCCCCAGTACGAGCGGCAATTTAAATAAAAACCCGCCACGTGACGTCATCTTGCGGCTTTTAACCCTTTTCATGGGTTCACCTTAAAACTCCACCTTAACCGCTTGGCGCGCTTCCGCCTCTTCGTCCAGGTTAAAATATGCCTCCTGGTGGAAGCCAAACATGCCCGCCACCAGCACCGCGGGAAAGCGCTGAATGGCCGCGTTATACTTCAGCACGGTATCGTTGTAGAACTGGCGCGCAAAAGCAATCTTGCCCTCGGTGTTGGTCAGCTCCTCCTGGAGCTGCATAAAGTTGGTATTGGCCTTAAGATCGGGGTAGCTTTCAGCCAGGGCAAAAAGCTGCCGCAGCGCGCCGCTGAGCATGTTTTCCGCCCCGGCCTGCTCCTGCACACCTTGAGCGCTGATGGCCGCGTTCCGGGCCTGGACAACCGCCTCCAGCGTCTCTTTCTCATGGGCGGCATATCCCTTTACCGTGGATACCAGGTTGGGGATGAGATCATAGCGCCTTTTAAGCTGCACCTCGATCTGAGCCCAGGCGTTCTTAATCCTCTGCCGCAGGGTTACCAGCCGGTTGTAGATGGAAGCCAGTATCACAGCCAAAACTACCACTGCTCCTATTGCCCACAGCATGCTCATCTGCCTCCTTTTGCGTTCAGCTTAGAAATATCCTCCATGAAAAAACTTATTCGTAATGGGGTGGGCATATCCTGCAAAAAGATAAAAGGACCAGGCTTTTTGCCTTTCAAGGCCCGGCCCTTAGCATTTGAGACCGGCACTGCCCAAAGAGGGCGATTAAGGCAATGCGGCAACGGGGCGGAGCAGCCCGATGGCTAGAGGTCCATGCATACCAGGTGTAACGATCGGCAGTGCAGCCGAATAGTATATAACGTGGTAAAGCAGCCGTAATGACGGCACACAAGGAAGGAGGAAAAACGATGACCATGGAAGGCCAGGCGCCGGAAGCCCTGCAAGTCAATTCCGTAACCAACGGCCGCCTGCAGGAGATCCGCTTTTGGGTAACCATAATGAAAGAACACGCCCTGTTTATTGCCCTGGGGCTTCCCTGCGATCAAATAAGCTTAATTGAACAAGCCCGCGCTTTCGCGGCGCAGTTTGAGGACTTGGAAGCAAGAGTAAGACGGGCCACAACTATTGACCCCGCGCTGCTGAGGGAGATCATAGCCGCGGTAAGCGCGCTGATTGCCTTCCAACGCAGCATCCTGGCCCTGATGCTCCAGTGCATCATTCGGCCTTCAATACCTCCGCTTTTTGTCGACCACATCACCAGGGAGGCCATCCATTTCCTGGAACTTATCCAGAGCCCGCAGCCGCCCTTGAGCACGATACAGCAGATACTCCGCAGATCTGTATTCTGGCTGCGCCAGATGAAAGAGCATATCGAGTTTATCATCCACTTGCTCGATCCCTCGGAGCGCCTCTTAATCAACCAGGCGAAAAAGCTGCTGGAGGTATTCCGCAAGCTGCTGGAGACAGCGCGCGACCTGGAGTCCATGTCAGAATCGCAGCCCCAGTTCTTCAACGCCGCAGTCCGGTTCATCTTTGAAGTTAACGAGCAAACCGCCATCCTGCGCGATTTCAAGGCCACAGCCCATGAGGTGGTTGTGCTTTGCCGCGTTCTCAGTACCGTTCCCGATCCCCTCCTTACAGACCATGTCCGCAGGGAGGCGGATAAGTTCCTCAAGGAGCTGGAGGAATTTAAGTCCTTGACCAATGTCTGCGAATCATTGCGGGCAGGCAATAACCAGTAAAAAGCGGAGCCGGACCTGGAGCGAATTTCAAGCAGAAGCATGGTCTCGCCAGGTCCGGCTCCCTGCCCTTTGCAAATGCTTGCGCAGCTGTATAATATTAAGGAGGAGACAACAGATTTATTTCATCTGGACAAGTGGACAAGCACCATGAAACAAGCACGAACTGATTTTCACGTTCATCCAGGCTATTCCATAGACGCGGCTCCTGTTTCAATAAGGGACTACTGCTTAAGGGCGCTGGAGCTAAAACTGGACGAAATCTGCTTCACCACCCACATAGAACTGGATCCGGCGCGCCGGGAAATTGACAATTTTGTATTTTTCCGCGGGCAGAGGATTTCAATTTTCAACCGCGCCTGGCTGGAGGGCTACTTCGAAGAGCTCGAAGGGGCGCGGCAGGAGTTCCGGCAGGCCGGCCTCAAGGTAAAGGCCGGCATTGAAGTGGGCTACTGCCGGGGCTGCGAAAAATTCGTGGAAAAAATCACCACGGAGTATCCCTTTGATTTCGTCCTGGGAGCCATCCACTGCCTGGATCACATTGCTATAGCTTCCCTGACGGAAAGCCCCCGTTATTTCCACCAGAAAAGCCTGGCCCAGCTGCGGCATGAATATTTCTCCCTGCTGCGGGAGCTGGTGGCGGCGGGGCTTTTTGACTGCCTCGCCCACGTGGATATTTACCTGCGCTATGGGTTCAAGCACTACGGCCCGGCAATCCTGTCCCTTCACCGCGGGGCCATCGAGCCCATTTTGGCCGAGATGGCCCGCAGGAGGATGGGGCTGGAAATCAACACTTCCAGCCGCTGCCGGGGCTTGGCGGAATTCCATCCCACCAGGGAGATCTTGCAGCTGGCGGCAGAGGCGGGCGTGAGCATCTTCACCGTGGGCTCCGATGCCCACTCCCTGGAGCAGCTGGGTGACGGCATCGACGAAGCCCTGGCCCTGCTGGGTGAGCTCAACCTGCGCAACCACATTTTCACCCGCCGGCAGGCAGTCCCCTGCTAGTCCCCTGCCGCCGCAGCGCCGGCAAAACCGGGTATGAAGCTAGTTCATGCCGCCCTTGCGCAGCTTGTAGAGGCGGACCAGGACCTGCAGGTGCGATACGGCAGCCAGCAAAACCAGGGCCGCCGGCAGCTGGTTGAACACTCCGCCCAGCATGACCACGAACAGCCTGCCGTCGCGATTGGCCGGAACATAGCGCAGCCAGCCATCGTAAGCCTCGGGAATAAAGGGCTTGCCGAAAGCGTTCCTGAACTTTTCCTTAAACAGCATGGAGAGGGGCATTCCCGCCAGGGCCGCCGCCCCCGCCAGCAGCGCCGCGGGTTGGCCAGTGGCGCTGTGCCATGCATAAGCCATGCCCATGACAATCAAGCAATCACCGTAGCGATCGAGCAGGGAATCGAAAACTTCGCCAAAGCTGCTTCTTAAAAATTTTAAGCGGGCAATCTCCCCGTCCACGCCGTCGATGATGGAGGCAAGCTGGGCCAGCAGCCCGCCGATAAAGGGGCGGCCCAGGGCGAAGGAGATGGCGGCAGCCGCTGCAGCCAGGAATGAGAGGAATGTAACCTGGTTGGGGGTGATGGAGGTGGCGGCCAGCAGCCTGGTTATCCTGAGGGAAAACCGGCGATTAATAACCCGGGAAATAAAGCCGTCCCGGGCCGGCACCAGCGACCGCAGGAGGATTTTTTCCGCCTCCTTGTAGCTCTCGTAATCATCCACGTCGATCCAGCTGTGCTCCACAAAATGCAGCTTGACCTTGCCCGCTCCGGCAAGCAGGTTGACGGCATCGGCAAGGGCACAGTTTCCCTTTTCAATGGACCTGGCCAGGGCCTCCAGCAACGAACCGGTGCCGACAAAAAGGCCGCAGTCCACGGCATTAAATTCGGCCAGCTCCTTGCCCAGCTTGGCAGCGTAATTCCCCCGCGCAAGGACCTTGGTGCATTCGTCGAGGTCGTAGACCTTGTCCAGCCGCCTGTCGGCGGCAAGGAGCAGCTCATCATCTTTCAAGTCCTCCGCCGCGGCCAGGAAAGCCCTTATCAAGTCCGCTTCAAAAAGGTGGTCGGACATCAGCAAGATAAATTTCTCGCCCTGGCGGTAGGCCCGGTGAAAGGTGTATGCCGATACTCCGTTGCCCAGTTTCCAATCGGCATTGTGCAGGTAAGAAATGCTAACGCCATATTTTTCGCCATGGCCCAGGCTCTTTTCGATGGCGTCGGCATAACAGCCCGTGACCACTACAAAATCGCTGATGCCGCATTCTCTCAGCACAAGGATGCTGCGTTCGATTAGCGCAAGTCCGAGTAAAGGTATAAGAGGCTTTGGCCTGTCAAAGTGAGGCCGCAGCCTCTTTCCTTCGCCGGCAGCAAGCAGAACCGCTCTAATTACCGCTCCCTCCTGCCGTCAACAAATTCTTCCACCATTTTCTTGGCCTCCGTGTCGGTGTACTGAATAGGCGGCGACTTCATGGTGAAGGCCGAGATGGAATACAGCGGGCCGCCGATCTTGCGATCGAGGGCCAGCTTCATGCACCTGATGGCATCGATCATGACCCCTCCGCTGTTGGGCGAATCTTGAACCGATAGCTTTACATCCAGCGTCAGGGGAACGTTCCCAAAGCCCCTGCCTTCCATGCGGATGAAGCAGATTTTGTTGTCATCCAGCCAGGGGACATAATCGCTGGGCCCTATATGAATATTATTCTTATCCAGGGCTTTCTTCAACTCCGATTGCACGGACTGGGTTTTTGATTTTTTCTTGGAGGCCAGCCGGCAGTGGTTAAGCATGTTCAGGAAGTCAGTATTTCCCCCAAAATTCAACTGGTAAGTACGATCCAGAACCACGCCGCGGTTTTCAAAGAGCTTGGCCAGGGTGCGGTGAACAATGGTCGCCCCCACCTGGCTTTTCACGTCATCGCCAATGATGGGGATATTCTT
>JAAZIN010000164.1 GCA_012800855.1 Bacillota bacterium | reverse complement strand
ACAGAATATTGTAAAAGGATTCATCCCCTCCCTGTCGAAATTGATCCTCACAGTAAGGAAGGGGAAGAACAGATGAAAGACAACTACACCGCCGTTTTGGAGCAGGCTCGCCGCGAATTTGCCGCCAAAAACAGCATGGAGATGGCTCGCTTTAGCGGGGCGGCCCTGACTTTCTACCCCCCCGCCTCCTGGCGCGAGTTCACCCTCCCCTACCTGGGGCGAATCTACCGGGTCGCCTGGCCCTCCGGCGAAGTCCTCTCCTTCAGCACGGGCAAAGAAGCTCCCACCGCCACCGCCATCATCCTGCTTCACTACCTCACCAGGGCTGCGGGGAAGCCGCCTGCCGGAAAATGGATCCCCTTCCGGCACCTCTGGGGCGGCGATGCCTTCAACGCCGCTTTCCAGAAAAGCTGCCTGGCCCCGCTGGAGGAATTCTTCGGGAAAAAAAGCTCTCTTTTTGCGAGAATAGTGAAAGAGCGGCTCCATGCCCGGCCCGCCAGGGAGGGACGCTCTTTTATCGTCATGGCCCTGCCGCGCCTGCCGCTGCTGCTGCGCCTGGAGGCGGGCGATGGAGAGATCCCGCCGCGGGCCACAATCCTCTTCGACGAAGGGGCCAATGATTACCTGGTCACGGAAGACCTGGCGGTGCTGGGGCAACAGCTTGCCGCCCGCCTCATCCGCTGGGGGCGGGAGGAAGGCAGCTAGCCGCCTTCTGCGCCTGCCAAGGGGAGGCTGCCCAATGCTGGCCAGAGTGTTCTCCTGCACGGTGCTGGGGATAGAGGGGATTCCCCTGGAGGTGGAGGTGGACATCCACCGGGGGATGCCCCACTTTGACATCATCGGTCTGCCCGATCCCTCGGTCAAGGAAGCCCGGGAAAGGGTCCGCGCCGCGCTGCGCAACAGCGGCTTCGAATTCCCCTACGAGAGGATCACCGTCAACCTGGCCCCGGCAGACCTGAAAAAAGAGGGCCCCGCCTTCGACCTGGCCATCGCCATGGGGCTGCTTGCCGCCTCGCGCCAGATTCCCTACAACGATGAGCTGCGGAAAGCCGTGCTGGTGGGCGAGCTGTCGCTGGATGGAACCCTGCGCCCCGTACCCGGCACCCTGGCCATGGCCGCAGCCATCGCCGGTTCCAAGAAGCTTAAAGACTGCATTTTCTACCTGCCGGCAGCCAATAGCACCGAGGCGGCGCTGATCAAGGAAGTGCAGGTAAAGGGAGTGCACACCCTCAAGGAGGCGGCGGGGCATTTCTGCGGCCTGCTGACCATCCCCACGGTGGAGTCGCAGCTGGAAGAGCTTGTCCGCCAGGAGCGCGCCCCCGAGCCCGACTTCAGCGAGGTAAAGGGTCAGGAGACGGCCAAGCGGGCGCTGGAAATAGCCGCCGCCGGGGGGCACAACATCCTCCTCTACGGGCCGCCGGGCAGCGGGAAAACCATGCTCGCCCGCCGCCTGCCGGGGATCCTCCCCGCGCCAAGCCTGGAGGAGATTCTTGAGATCACGCGCATCCACAGCGTCGCCGGCCTGCTGCCGCCGGGCCGGCCCCTGGTGACGCGCCGCCCCTTCCGCAGCCCCCACCACGGCGCCTCCGCCGCCGGGATCATCGGCGGGGGCAAGGTGCCCCGCCCGGGTGAAGTGAGCCTGGCGCACCGCGGCGTTCTCTTCTTCGACGAGCTGCCGGAATACAGCCGCGACATCCTCGAAGCGCTGCGCCAGCCGCTGGAGGACAGGGTAGTCACCGTGACGCGGGTGGCGGCCACCCTCACCTACCCCTCCGATTTCATGTTCGTAGCCTCGGCCAATCCATGCCCCTGCGGCTTTCTCAACGACCCCTTTCACCTGTGCCGCTGCAGCCCCGCGGCGGTGCAGCGCTATCGCTCCCGCCTCTCGGGCCCCCTGCTCGACCGCATCGACATCCAGGTGGAGGTGCCCCGCATCGACTACGAGAAGCTTCAAGATGGGCGCGCCGGGGAAAGCTCCGCCGCCATCCGCCGCCGCGTGGAGCGGGCCCGCGCCATCCAGCGGGAGCGCTTTAAAGGGCTGCGCCTCCTCACCAACGCCCAGATGCACAGGCGCCACCTGGATAAATACTGCCCGCTCACGGGCGAAGCCCGCCGCCTGCTCCAGCAGGCCTACCGGAGCCTGGGCCTCTCCATGCGCGCCCACGACCGCATCATCAAGGTGTCCCGCACCATCGCCGACCTGGCCGGCTCGGAAACCATCGAGGCCCCCCACATCGCCGAGGCTATCCAGTACCGCAGCCTGGACCGGCAGAACTGAGCAGCTGCCAATCGGCTCCGCTTGCAATCGCGCTGTCGATTATCTGCAGTATCACTCGTTTATAAAAACAGTAGTTTTAAAACTGGTGTATCTTTACAGTTTATGTTATACTGCCAGTGGACAAAAGATAGTTGCTTATCAATCTTACACCACTGGCCCATAGTGTTTTATTAAATTTCGGAAGAAAGGTGTTT
>JAAZIN010000163.1 GCA_012800855.1 Bacillota bacterium | reverse complement strand
GGCCTGTATCCAGCACCGGGCCTAGAAAAAATAATGGGCGGCAATGGCCGCAGCTCCCACGAGCCAGCAGTAGTAGGCAAAGTAATGAAACTTCTGCTGCTGCAACAGGCGAATGAAAAGCCGGATGGCCAGGGCGCCGCAGAGGCATGCCGTGATGGTGCCGGCGGCATAGGGTAGAAGGAACCCTTTCTCTATCCCCGCCGCGGCCATGTCCTTAATCTCCAGCAGGGTGGCGCCAAGAATCACCGGGGCAGCGAGCATGAAGGAGTAGCGCACCGCAGTGGGGCGATCGAGCCCCCGCCAGAGGGCGGCGGTAATGGTGGAGCCGGAGCGGGAGAGGCCCGGGATTACGGCTATGCCCTGGATGAGGCCGATCCAGAGGGCATCGGCGGGCTGCATGGCGGCCACATTCTTTTGCCCCTCCGGGAGCAGCGTAAGCAGCTTGAGAAGAATCCCGGTGACGATAAGCGCCGCACCCGTAAGCAGCAGCGAGTGGAATATGGATTCAATAAAGGGGCCCAAGAAGTAGCCGATTAGAGCCGTAGGGATGCAGCCCAGGATCAGCAGCAGCAGGAAGCGCCTCTGCAGGGCGTCCTTGGGGAATTTCAGCAAGGCAAGAAAGTCGCGCCAGAAAACCCAGAAGACGGCCAGCAGGGTTCCAAAATGGAGCAGCACCTCCAGGGTTACGCCGGCAGCTTCCAGGCCGAAAAGGCGCTGGAAGATGACCAGGTGTCCCGAGCTGCTGATGGGCAAAAACTCCGTCAGCCCCTGCACAATGCCCAGCAAAACAGCCTTAAGCAAGCTCATCCTTTTCTCCTCCGCCCTTTTTAAAATACCCCGCCATGGTTCTTTTCTGTATTGCCGTCCTTTTTCCTGCAGGCGGCCAAAAACACCGCTCCGGCTAGCGCGGTACAGACCCCGGGAAGGTCCAACCCTTCACCAGGGCGGAGAGAGGTTCCACCAGGGGAAGCAGCACAGCGGCCCCGAGGAGATTGTAGAAAAAATGGGCGTTGGCCAGCTGGCGCGGCAGCGCCGCCGCGCTCTTCGCCGCGATGGCAAGAAGCTGCGGGTAGAAGATCAATGCCAGCGCCATGCTGGTGAGGTTGAAGAAGAAATGAAACCATGCCGCCCGGCGGGCCGTTTTCTCCATCCCGGCGGCGGCGATGAGGGCGGTGGAGCATGTGCCCAGGTCGGCGCCTATGGCCAGGGCCAGGGCGGCGGGTAGGGTGATCAGCCCCTCATGGGCCAGGCCGAGGGCAAAAGCGATTACCGCGCTGCTGCTTTGCAGCACCGCCGCTCCAATGACCCCGGCCAGAAGCCCTTTCCAGGGCAAATCCCCCGCCGCCTGCACCATGGATCTCAAAAGGGCAAGCTCTTTTAGCGAGGCGAGGGCGGCGGTCATACCGCCCATGCCGATAAACAGCAGGGCGCAGCCGCCCAAGGCCGCCGCGGCCCGGCGCAGCCGCCGGTGGGGAAGGAGCCGGCAGAGAAGGCCCAGGATGAGCAGCGCCCAGCCCAGCCAGTGCAGGTTGAAGGAGAGCAGCTGCCCCGTAATGGTGGTGCCCACGTTGGCCCCGATAATGACGCTGCAGCCCTGCGCAAAGGTCATCACCCCGGCATTGACCAGGCCGACGACCATGACCGTGGTCATGCTGCTGCTCTGCAAAAGCGCCGTAACCAGGAAGCCGGTGCCAAAGCCTCGCCAGGGGCTGCCGGCCAGCCTTTCTAGCAGCCTGGATAAGCCCGGGCCGGCACTGCGCGCGATGGCGCCGCTCATCAGGCGCAGCCCCAGCATAAATATGACCAGGAAGACAGTGGCCTTAAACAGGCCCACCCACAGCAACAGCCCTTCCTCCCTCGCCGCGCGTTGCCCGTTCTCTCATCTTTACGCCGGCTACGCCGAATTATGCCTGGCCGGGCTGCGCCCGGAGAGCTGCCGCTCACTGGACTTCGGCCCTGAATGCCTCATCCACGAGATTGATGACCCGCCCCGGCTGGAAGCGGGGATCGAGGTAGTCCTGGAGATCGCTGCTCATGAGCTGGGCAATGCGGAAGGCTCCCGGAGAAAGCTCTTCTACGACAATCCAGCCGCGGGCAAAGGGAAGTCGCAGGTAGCGGGGGGCATAGCTCTCGCATCCTTCGAAGACAAGTTCCAGCGGCAGGGCGGCGTAGTGGATCACGGGCTTTTCTCCCCCCGGCGCCGCTTTTCGATGAGCTCGTTTAACACGGCAATGGCCCGTCCCAGCCCGCCTACTTCATCGATGAGCCCCACTTCAACGGCATCCTTTCCCACCAGGACGGTGCCGATGTCGCGGGCCAGCTGCCCGGTGCAGAACATCAATTCCCGGAACTTGGCCTCGCTGATATGGGAATGCCTGGTAATGAACTGGATCACCCGGTCCTGCATTTTATCGAGGTACTCGTAGGTCTGCGGCACGCCCACGAGCAGGCCGGCCAGGCGGATGGGATGTATGGTCATCGTTGCCGTCTCCGAGATGAAGGAGTAGTCGCCGGCCACCGCCAGGGTGACCCCGATGCTGTGCCCCCCGCCGAGGACAAGGGTCACGGTGGGCTTGGAGAGGGTGTGGATCATCTCGGCGATGGCCAGCCCCGCCTCCACGTCGCCCCCCACGGTATTGAGGATCACCAGCAGCCCTTCTATTTTGGGATTCTGCTCCACCGCCACCAGCTGGGGAATGACATGCTCGTACTTGGTGGTCTTGTTCTGAGGCGGCAGGGTCAGGTGCCCCTCGATCTGGCCGATAATGGGCAGGGCGTAAATGTTGCTTGCCATCTGGGGGGCCTGCACCTGGCCCAGCTGCTGTATATTTTCCAGGACGGGCGCCTGCGGCGGGAGCGGCGCCGCCTCCGGCCGCCTTGTATGGCGCGGCGGCCGGCGCCCGCGGCGGTTGAAGAGAATCAAGTCATCGCCTCCCCGGTCATCAGCATTTTAGTTTACAGCAGGGCGCCGCCGCTTATACCAAGGTGGGACAAGAAGGTACGTTCCCGTTGTCCCGCTTTTATCCATGTAACAAAGGACGGGCCCTATCTGCGGCCCGCCCTCTCTGTCCTGCCTGGCAGTTGCAGGCGGTTATCCTTCCACCTGTTCACGCTCCTGATTCGGCGACGGCCCTTTCACGCCGGAGATGATCTCCAGGAACCTTGCCGAAGGCTTAACCCGCCAGATGCCGTTTTCCTGGAGCACGCTCCACTTTTCGCCGGGCAGGCTGATCTCCTCGCCGCCCAGGGCCAGCGTGAGAGAGAGATTGATCTCCACCCTTCCTTCGCCCTCGTTCACGGCAGCAATCTGCCACTCCGCCACCTTGCCGGGGGCGCTGTTGAGCCAGTCGCGGTAGGCATTACCGTCCGGTTTAAACTTGCCCGACTGGAGGGCGTAGGCTTCGCGCCACTTCTTGCTGCGCATCGCCTCGAGGTATGCCTCCACCGCCTGGCGCGGCGTGCGGCCCAGGCAGTCAAGCCCTTTCTCCTCCCGCGACTGGCGGGCGCGCTCGTAGCGAGCATTGGCTTCCTCTTCTGTGAAGAAGGCCTCCCGGGGATAGTTTTCGTTGTTTGCATCCCAGAGCATATACTCGTCGATGCCCAGGGCCATGGCGGCATCGATCTGCTCCCGGATCTGCTTGGGACCGTAGGTGATGTAGCTGCCGCTGCCGTAGGAGGCGCCCAGCCACTTGGCGGTAAAAGCCTGCAGCCAGGGGCGGATGATAGCCGGGTTGTCTATCGGCGCATTTCGCTTGAGCGCGTCGCTCAGGGCCCCGGTAACGGTGACGGCGGGGTTGGTGTCGGGGAAGCGCAGGCCAAACCAGTAGGGGATAACCGTGCCTCCCTGCCGTACCGGGTAGTAGTGGCTCGGGTAGATCATGGGGCAGATATAGTCGCTGTCGGCGGCAAAATCTTCCCAGCACTGGCCGATGTCGTCGGCATCGCCCCAAGAGCTGGCAATGACCCCGAAAACGTCATAGGCCACGTAAACATTGTACGGGGCCAGTTCGGCGCGGGCTTTCTCCATGAAGCCGCGGATGGCCTCCGCCTTGGTCCGCCCGTTGCGGCCGGGGAAATAGGCGACCTGTTCCACGTAGGCGGCCTTGTCGGGAAAACGGATATAGTCGAACTGGATTTCGTTGAAGCCGAGAAGGGCGGCCTCCTTGGCAATGGCGATGTTGTAATCCCACAGCTCTTCGTTAAAGGGATTGCCGTAGGCAAAGCCCCGGTCCCGGTAGAGGCCGCCGCCTTTCAGGGGGATGCACCACTCCGGCTTCTTTTCCGGGAGAGTCTCGCTGTCCCTGAACACCACAATCCGGGCGATGGTGTAGATGCCCCGCTCCTTGAGCTCTTTTAAAGTGGCCTTGATATCGGCGATGGGAACGGGATGGTAGTAGGCGTCAAGCTGGTTGACCATTTCGATCTCGCTGTGGTAGGACATCTTGCCCTTGTCATCCTTGATATCTATGACCACGGCGTTGAGCTCGGTTTCATCGATGAGCTTGAGCATGCGCTCATACCTGTCCTTGTAGCCTATGGAATGGCCGGTTAAATAGATGGCCCGCACCTTGACCCGCGGGTTTTCGGGATGATCCGGCGGCGGCAGCGGCACGTAGTAGGGGCCCAGCTTCTCCTTGAGCTCCTCGTTGCGCTGGCGCCACTCCTCCCACTTCCTGGCCTCCTCATCGGGGTCGGGCTCCTCCTCCCCGGGCTCCCCGGGATTGTCCGGCGGCTCGCCCTCCGAGCCGACCCAGAGGCATCCCGGCAGGGCGGCGATGATGAAAGCAAGCAAGAGTAGAATTAAGAATGGACGATGGAGTTTGGACAGCACTTTCAGTGACATTACCTCCCTTGACCCTGCAGATACATTTTCTGGCTGGACGGAGCGTGCCTCGAAGGCCGAAGGCAGTCGCCGGAGCACTCCTTTATGTTAATTGGCTTTTTTGCGCCCATACCCTGCTCCAAGAAAAATTAAATTTCGTTTACATTCGACGTCCGCGCGGCCAAAATTTGTCGCAAAAAAAAACCGCCCCGCAGGGCGGTTTGGCGACTTAAGCAGCCTGCGCTAGTCTCTGAACCTGCTTTCCAGCCGCCGCATTTTTTCCACGATGCCGCCGTATTCCAGCTCGGTATAGGGCAGCATGGCCGCGCCCGAGAAGCCCTGCTGGCGCAGCTCCGTGGCCTTGCGCGCCACCTTCCGCCGCACATAGTCCCAGTAGGGATGGTCGAAACAGTCCACGCCCTCGGATAACCTGCCGTTGTGGACGCAGTAGGCCACCGCGGTGACGATGGGCGGCCCGTCGAAGAAAGAGGTGCCGGAACCTGCCTTAACCGGCATCAGGGGTCCGTTGTGGCTGCCGCGCATAAACCCGGCCACGTAGTGGCCGATGCTGTAGGGAGAGAGCACCTCGCCGGCGGCGGGGAAGGAACCCTGCACCCGCACCAGCATCACGGGATCGTCCTTGCCCGTGTATTTGCCGGCGATGTTGTGCAGGCGCGTGGTGCTGGCGGCCACCGCCTGCTCGCCATTTTCCCGTGAGTAGATCTTGGATATGACAAAACGCTCGTTGTCACGGAGCAGGGCGGCGATATCGTAGAGCTCTTCGGGGGCGTTGAGCTCGATATAGCGGTCCTTTTCCGTATTGGCCACATCCATAATCACAAAGATAAAGCCCTTGCTCATCTTGGGCGAGAGGATCAGGCCGGAACAGTGCATGGGATCGGCAAAGCCTAGGTAAAGTGGCAGGTTGAAGGCGCCCGGGTTGGTCTTATCCGCGCAGAAGCAGATAAAGGGCTCGTTCTCCCGCTCCTCAAATTCCATCTCCGCCACGGCCGGCCCCAGCCCCTTAATATTGCCCGAAAAGGACTCCTTGAGCAAATCCTGCCCGGCGCCGTAGAGCCCTTCTTCCCTGGCCCTGGCCGTGCCGGCCATAAAAGCATCCCAGGCCAGCTTATGTATGTCGCTGCTGCCGGTGCCCTGGCGGTGGGAGAGCAGGATGGCGATGTCATCGCCGGTGCTGCTGACGCGGTAGTCGATAACCAGGCTGCCCTTTTCGCGCTCCACGTGCTCCCTGACCGCTTCCAGCAGGGTTCTGCTCGGCCTGAGGTGTCCTCCAATGCTGCCAATGTCGGCCTTAATGACACTTAGCGTGATTTTCATAAAAAATGCCTCCCCCTGATGTTGATGTTTTCAGGAGATTCAGTCCAGTCGCAACCTCTTTCTCCTGATTATGCTAGTTTATTATATTATATCTGCTAGCCTATTAGAAGATCTTATGTTAATAAATATAGCACATTAAATTTTTCGACCGGAATTATGGCGAATTGGCACGATTTTTCTCTTTAAAAGGAGAATTCGCGTGAAATCGAGAATGTAATATGCACATCATCATCAATTTATGTGGGTGGTTTAAAAGACATGTCCAAGGATCTGGTCACGCTTCTGCGCGAGCTCTTTGCCGAGAATGGACTGGATAAATATGAGCTTGAAATCTTTGAGGAGCAAGGCCAAATCCGCCTCTCCGGCACCGTGGATCGCTGGGAGCAGGTCGTATTGGCCGGGCATCTCGCCGGCGGCCTCAGGGACGTGCGCGGGGTGGTCAACGAAATTGCCGCCGCCGAGGGAGGGCCGCCGCCTTATGAAGCTCCCCCGGGAGACCCCACCGTCATCGGCAAGGCCGACGTGGTCATAATCGGCGCCGGGGTCGTGGGGGCGGCCA
This sequence comes from Bacillota bacterium, assembly GCA_012800855.1. GTDB lineage: Bacteria > Bacillota > Dethiobacteria > DTU022 > DTU022 > JAAZIN01. The sequence continues at coordinate 26,311 of JAAZIN010000163.1, read as the reverse complement.
TTGCCAGGGAGCTGTCCCGCTTCAAGCTGGACATCGTGGTCCTGGAAAAAGAATCCGACGTGGCCTGCGGCGCCAGCAAAGCCAACAACGGCATGGTTCATTCAGGCCTGGTCCAGGAACCGGGCAGCCTAAGGAGTACACTGAATGTGCGGGGCAACGAGCTCTTCGAGGGGGTCTGCCGCGAACTGGATGTTCCCTTTCATCGCTGCAACCTCGCCGTGGTCGTCTTTAACGAGGAGGAGCTCTTCCTCCTGGAGCTGCTCAAGGCCAGGGGGGAGATGAGCGGCATCCCCGTGGAGCTAATAGGACCGGAAAAGCTGGCCTCCCTGGAGCCGGCGCTTAACACTGCCATAAAGGGAGCCGTCCTGGCCCCCACTACAGCCATGACCTGCCCCTACAAGCTGACCATCGCCTACGCTGAAAATGCCATTGCCAACGGGGCCCGCTTCTACCTCAACACGGAAGTAACCGCCCTGGAGCAGCAAAATGGCTCCATCTACAAGGTCGTCACCAACCGGGGCAGCTTCCTGACCCGCTACTGCATCAACGCCGCCGGTGTTTACGCCGGGCGGATCGCGGAGATGGCCGGGCCGCCCGAGTTCACCATCCACCCCCGCAAGGGCGAGTTGATCATCTTTGACCGGGAATCGGCCGCCGGCCATGCCGTGATGGCCACCGGCATCCTGGAGATGATCCGCGATCCCCACACCAAGGGAGGCGGCACCATGATCACCGTGGACGGCAACCCCGAATGGGGCCCCAGCGCCTTTGAGGTGAGCGATCCCGAGGACACCTCCGTTACGCGTGAGGGGCTGGAGCGGATCATCGCCAAGTTCGGCCCACTCATGCCCGGCTTCGATGCCCGCAGCGCCATCATTACCTACTTCGCCGGCGTCAGGGCCGCCACCTACACGGAGGACTTTCATATCGCCCCCTCCAGGCACCTCAAGGGGCTTATCCACGTGGCCGGGATCCAGTCCCCGGGCCTGGCGGCGGCGCCGGCCATCGCCGAATTGGTGCTGCAGATCCTGGCCGGGGAAGGTCTGGCCCTGGAAGAAAAGGCGGAGTTCAATCCCCGCCGCCGGGAGAATCCCCCCTTCAGCAGTCTCTCCCTGCAGGAGCAAAACCGGCTGATCCGGGAGGATCCCCGTTACGGCCACGTGGTCTGCCGCTGCGAGCACGTCACCGAAAGGGAGATCGTCGACGCCCTGCACCGGCCCCTGCCCGCCCTCACCCTGGACGCAGTGAAGCGGCGCACCCGCGCCGGGATGGGCCGCTGCCAGGGAAGCTTCTGCCTGCCGCGGGTGGCCCCCATCATCGCCCGCGAGCTGGGCCTCCCCCTGGAGAAGCTTACCAAGAGCGGGCCCGGCTCGGAGCTGTTCAGCCGCCGCACCAAGGAATCCCCTCACCGAAAGGAGGCTTTCCTCTCATGAGCCCCATCCAGGTCGCTGTAATCGGCGCCGGCCCCGCCGGCATGGCCGCGGCCCTGGCGGCCGCCGATGCCGGGGCTGACGATGTCCTTCTCATCGAGCGTGATGACGAAGCCGGAGGCATCCTCAACCAGTGCGTGCACGACGGCTTTGGCAACCTTATCTTCGGCGAAAGCCTCACCGGGCCGGAATATGCGCACCGGTTCATGGAAGAGATAAAGCGCCGCTCCCGCATCCGGTTGCTAACCGGAACCATGGTCTTGAACCTGCATTCCGACGGCAGCCTGAAGGCGGTTAACCGCAGCGGAGCCTTCAGCTTGAAGCCCGGGGCGGTGGTCCTGGCCATGGGCTGCCGCGAGCGCAGCCGCTTCCAGGCGGTGATCCCGGGATACCGCCCGGCGGGGATCTATACCGCCGGCGCGGCGCAGCGGCTCATAAATATAGAGGGGCTCATGCCCGGCGAAAAGGCGGTCATACTCGGCTCCGGGGACATCGGGCTGATCATGGCCCGCCGCCTCATCCTCGAGGGAGCCCAGGTCTGCGGCGTTTTCGAAATCCTCCCCCGCCCCGGCGGGCTGACCCGCAACGTGGTGCAGTGCCTCCACGATTTCAACATCCCCCTGCACCTCTCCCATACCGTCACCTTCATTCACGGCAAGAAGAGGCTCACCGGGGTTTCGGTGGCGCCGGTGGATGAGCAGGGGCAGCCCCTCCTGGAACGGGAGCGCTTCATTCCCTGCGACACCCTCATCCTCTCGGTAGGCCTCATCCCGGAGAACGAGCTTTCCCGCGCCGCCGGGGTGATCATCGACGAGGCTACACGGGGCCCACGCGTGGACCAGGACATGGCCACGAGCGTGCCCGGCATCTTTGCCGGGGGGAACGTGGTGCAGGTTTACGACCTCGTGGATCACGTCAGCCGCGCCGCCGCCATCGCCGGCCGCTCCGCCGCCTTGTATGCGGCGGGCTACCGGCGCGTGGGAGGCCGCCTCCTCCTGCAGCGGGGCGAAAATGTTTCCGCCATGGTGCCCCAGCAGCTAAGTCTGCCGCTGGCTGCAGGAGAGCGCATCAACCTCTACCTGCGCACCGCCACGGAGATGCGCGGCGCCGCGGTGGAATTACGACACGGGGAGAAGGTGTTGTACCGCAAAAAGATGCGCATCGTCCGCCCGCCCGAAATGATCCACCTCGAGCTGGAGGCCTCCCTTTTTGCCGGCCTGGGCGGCGGCGATGCCCTTACCTGCCGTGTTGCCGCTGAAGAGGTGAAGCAGAAATGAGGAAAAAGCAGCAGATTACCTGCATCGTCTGCCCGCTGAGCTGTACCATTGAAGTGGAGGAAAAAGACGGCGCTTATACCGCCAGCGGCCATGAATGCAGCCGCGGCGAGAAGTATGCCCTGCAGGAGACCCTGGATCCCCGCCGTGTTCTAACCGGCACGGTGAGGGTTGACGGCGGGCGGGTGCCCCGGCTGCCGGTAAAAACAACGTCGCCCATTCCCAAGGCGCTCATCCTCGAGGCGGCGCGCCTCCTGGACGAAATAACCGTTAAGGCTCCCCTGCGCTGCGGGGAGCTCATCGTGAAAGATTTCGCCGGCAGCGGCGCCGACCTCGTCGCCACCCGCTCTCTGGAAGCAGGAGGCCGGCAGCAAGAGCCCGGAAGCCAGAGGCCGGAAGGCGGAGAATGAGGCACAGCTTCCTCTTGCTTCCAGCATCCTGCCTCTAGTTTTCCTGAATGTTTACCTCGATGACTACCGGAAGGATCATGGGGCGGCGGCCGGTCTTCTCGAACAAAAAGGAGGAGGCTTCATCACGCACCCTGGACTTGACGATGTTCCAGTCGAGCAGTTGCTGCGGGCTCAGCGCCTCCAGGCGGCGGGCTACCGCCTCCCTGGCCTCCTCCAGCAACTCTTCGGACTCGCGCACGTAGACAAAGCCGCGCGTGATTATCTCCGGGCCGGCAAGGAGCTTGCCGCTTTGCGGGTCCAAGGCCGCCACAACGATGACGATGCCCTCCTCGGCGAGGATGCGGCGATCGCGCAGGACCACGCTGCCCACGTCGCCCACGCCGAAGCCGTCAACCATGACCTTGCCGGCAGCCACTTCGCCGGCCACGGCGCCCCTCCCCCCCCTAAATTCCACGATGGCCCCGGGATCGAGGAGAAAGATATTCTCCCTGGGAAGCCCCAGCTTCAGGGCAATCTCGCAGCAGCGGACCATGTGGCTGTATTCGCCGTGAACGGGGATGAGGTAGCGCGGCTGGAGCAGGTTGAGCATGAGCTTGATCTCTTCTTCGCTGCCGTGCCCCGAGACGTGCACCCCGGAGACGGAGCGGTGGATGACCGCCGCCCCCCGGCGGAAGAGATTGTCTACCGTGCGGGCAACCAGCTTTTCGTTGCCGGGAATGGGGTTGGCCGCGATGACCACCGTGTCGCCGGGGATGATCTCAATCTGCCGGTGCTCGGAGGTGGAGATGCGGGTCAGGGCGGACATGGGCTCCCCCTGGCTGCCCGTGGTCAGGATGACCAGTTTATCCAGCGGGATGCGGTTGATCCGGTCCAGCTCCACCATGATCTCTTCCGGGAAGTGGAGATAGCCGAGCTCGAAGGCAATGCGCACCGAGTTCTCCAGGCTGCGTCCGGTAATGCAGATCTTGCGGCCGTAGCGCTGGGCCGCGTCGATGACCTGCTGGATGCGATGGATGTTGGAGGCGAAAGTGGCAAAGATGATCCGCCCCTGGCAGAGGCGGAAGATCTCGTCAATGGTCGCCCCCACTTCCCGCTCCGACTCGGTGTAGCCGGGGCGATCGGCATTGGTACAGTCCACCAGGGCCACGAGAACGTTGCGCCGCCCCAGCTCGGCGAGCTTGTAGAAGTCTGTCACCTGGCCGTCCACGGGGGTGTGATCGAACTTAAAGTCGCTGGTGTAGACGGCGATGCCCGCTGGAGTGTTTAAAACCACGCCCACTGAATCGGGGATGCTGTGGTTGGTCCGGAAGAACTCGAGCCGGAAATTCTCCGTGAGAAGGAGCTCCTGCCCCGCCTTGATCTCGTGCAACTCCACCGGGGGAAGGTGGTTGAATTCTTCGAGCTTGGCCTTCAGCAGCCCAAGCGTAAGGCGGGTTCCGTATACCGGCACCTGCAAATCGGAAATAATGTAGGGAATGGCGCCGATATGATCCTCGTGCCCGTGCGTCAGGATTATGGCCCGCAGGTGGTCCCTCTTTTCCAGGAGGTAGCTGATGTCCGGCAGCACAATATCGATGCCGTGCATCTCCTCCTCGGGAAATTTGAGGCCGGCGTCAAGAAGAACGGAATCATCTCCGTATTCGAAGAGAAACATGTTTTTCCCGATCTCCCCGACGCCGCCCAGAGGAATCACCCGCAGAGTGCTGTGCAGGTCTTTCAAATTTCCATTTACCCCTTCTTTATTTATCTTTTAGACAACCGCCATTTCGCGGACTTGCAGCAGTTCCTTTAAAGTCTCCAACGCCGCCCCCCCCAGGGGCAGCAGCGGCAGGCGCGGCTTGCCGGCCTCCAAGCCGATGAGGTTCAGGGCCGCTTTTACCGGGATGGGATTGGCCGCCATGAAGAGGCCGCGGAAGAGGGGCAGCAGGGCCAGGTGCAGCCGCGTCGCCTCTTCCACCCGCCCCTGCTTGAAGTGTCCAATCATGGCCGCAATCTGCGGCCCTACCAGGTGCGAGGCCACGCTGACGACGCCCACTGCGCCCACGCTGAGCATGGGCAGGGTCAGGGCATCGTCGCCCGAATAGACGCTGAAGCCCGGCGGCGCCTTGGCGCAGATCTCCGCCGCCTGCTCCAGGTTGCCGCTAGCCTCCTTCAAGGCCACGATATTTTTAATTTCCGCCAGCCGGAGCACCGTCTCCGCGTTCATGTTCACGCCCGTCCGGCCGGGCACGTTGTAAAGCATGACCGGCAGGTCGGTGGCTTCGGCAACAGCGCGAAAATGCCGGTAGAGCCCCTCCTGGGTGGGCTTGTTGTAGTAGGGGGTCACCAGCAGAAGGGCATCCACCCCGGTATGGGCCGCCTCTTCCGTCAGCTTGATGGAAGAAGCGGTGCAGTTGCCGCCCGTGCCGGCGATTACCGCCGCCCGGCCTTCCACCGCCTCCACAACGGTGCGGAAAAGAGCCAGCTTCTCCTCCACCGTCAGGGTCGGCGACTCCCCCGTGGTTCCCGAAACCACTAGCCCCGTGGAGCCGTGCTCTATGAGGTAGCGGGCCAGCCTGGCGGCGGCTTTATAATTCACCGCCCCCCTGTCGTCGAAGGGGGTGACCATGGCCGTAATTACCGTTCCCAGTGTCAAAGACAAAAAGGACACCTCCATAAGTATAGCATAACCGGGCTTAATGTAAACTCCCCGTTTGCCACAGATCTGGAAGACTAGGCGAGGCTTACCAGAATGGGCTGCAGCTGCCGGCCCTCAAGAGCCGCCTCCGCCGCCGGCAGGACGAGATCCGCCTTGGCCACCAGGGAATTGGGCTTCTCGGCCGGGTTATCCTGGCCGAAGGGAACCATGAAAATATGCTTCGTGTTCAGCAGCCGGGCCAGGTTGGGCGCATTCAGGCCCAGGCCGTCGTTGGTGGAGATGGAAAGCAGAAGGGGCCTCCCGTTGCGCAGCTGAGCCTTCGCCGCCATAAGCACCGCCGTATCGACGATGCCGTTGGCCAGTTTGGCCATGGTGTTGCCGCTGCAGGGAGCGATGAGAAGGAGATCGAGCAGCTTCTGCGGCCCAATGGGCTCCACCTCCACAATGCTCGTCCAGGGCTCCCGGCCGGTAACCTGCTCAATTTTACGGCGCACTTCGGCGGCGGTCCCAAAGCGGGTGTCGGTCGTCTGAACCGCCGGGGAGAGGATGGGAAAAAGCTGCGCTCCCGCCTGGGCCAACTTCTCCAGCTGTGGCATTATGGCCTCGATGGTGCAGTGCGATCCGGTGAGCGCCACCCCGATGCGCTTATCCTTCAACGTGGACATGCCTGCTCTTCCTTTCACTGAGATCTTCGTGCCTGTTTTGCCTGGGCGATGAGGCGGCGGTAAACGCGAGCCAGGATGGCCCCGGCCGTTCGCGGAGCCGCCTGCCCGGGCAGGCCGGGAAGCAGCATGGCGGTAAGGCCCAGGGCCTTGGCGGCGGCAAAATCCGTCCCCCCCGGCTCCGAGGCCAGGTCCAGGATGAGGGCATCTTTTTTGACCAGCTGCAGTCGCGCGGCGTCAAGCACAAGCGCCGGTGCGGTATTGAAGATGAAGTCCGCCCCGGAGAGGGCTTCCGCCGCGGAGGCCATGTCGTAAGGGGTATACCCTGCGGCAAAGGCCAGCGCCGCGCTCTCGCACCGCCGCACCAGGACCCTCACATGGGCGCCCAGGCCCTGCAGCGCCCGGGCGAGGACCGTGCCGCAGCGTCCCAGGCCGATAACCAGAGCCACGCTGCCGTGCAGGGTTATGGGCGAGAGCTCCATGGCTTTCTGGATGGCGCCTTCGGCGGTGGGGATGGCGTTGAGCAGGGCCAGCTCCTCATCGGCGGCGGTGAGCACCAGCCTATACCCGGCGGCCAGCTCTTCTTTAAGCGGCGAGGCAACGGAACCCGCCAGCAGGATCACATCGGGGCCCGCCTTGGCCAGGCAGGAGAGGAAGGAGAAGCTTCCCGCGGAGAAGATGGCCTTGACGGTGCCGTCGGCCTTCACCCCGGTGAGAGGTGCTATGAGCACGGCGGCACGGGCAAAGTCTTCCTCGCGGGCCATGGCGTCGCGGTCTATGTAGGAGGCCTGCTCAAAGCCGGCCAGCTTGACATCGAGCCCCTCTTCCTTCCAGCGGCGGTACAGTTCCATCTCCCTTCTATCCCCGCCGCAAATTATGATTTTTTCCCTTTCTTCCGGCAAGCGTCCCGCCCCCAATCGTCCATTTCATTATATGTCCGCAGGCCAAATTGGTTAAAAAAAACCCGGGCCTGGCCCGGGTTTGCAGCTCAACTAAATTTTTATGGAAAGCTCTAGCTTACCTGGTGCAGCTCCACATCGGAGGCGCCGTACTGCCTCAGGATGGAGGCGGCCTCTTCGACCTTCTCGTCGCTGGCCTTCATGCTCACAAGGATGCCGCCCTGGCGGACCTGCTCCTCGTAGTACTCGCCCCTATCTTCAGGGATGCCGTAGTCAATGAGGCCGCCGGCAATCCCGCCCGTAACCACCCCGGTGAGGGTGGCGGCCAAGGGACCCGCGGCGATGATGGGGCCTACGCCGGGAATGAGCAGGGCACCCACGCCGGCAAGCAGGCCGGCGATTCCACCCAGCGCCCCGCCGGTAAAGGTGCCTTCACTCAAATCCTGCCCTCCCATGCCGCCACGGCCGCCTTCCTGCTGCTCGTCCTTGGCAATGAGAGAGATGTCCCGGTCAAAGCCCTGCTCCTTTAGGCTTTCGAGCGCTTCTTCGGCCCGGTTCCGGTCATGAAATACTCCCACTACGACTTTGCTCATTTTCCAGCCTCCTTAAGTGCGGTGACACTCACAGGGCTAGTATGTCCGGAGCGGGCCTTTTTATGCTTGGCGGGAGCAGGGGTCAGCTTTTTTTGATGGAGATGATGATGACATCCCCGCCTACTTTCACCACGTTGGTCCAGGGAATGGTGATCTCGTCGCGGTAGCCGAAGCCGAGAAGGCCGCTCCTTCCCGGCAGCAGCAGCGCCTTGATCTCGCCGCTGCCCGGGTCGATGAGCAGGTCGGCACGGCCAGCAGGACCCCAGAAATTGCCTTCCTCCAGGTCCACCAGCTCTTTGCGGGCAAGTTCGCTTAAGCGCATGGCCATCTCCCCTTACTGGTCAATGCCGGTGTGGCCGAAACCCCCTTCCCCCCGCTCCGTCTCCGGCAGGGACGGCACGGGGACAAGCTCAATGCGGGGAATGGGGCAGAGAACCATCTGGGCGATGCGGTCGCCCCGGCGCACGGTAAAGGGCGCCGCGCCCAGGTTGATGAGGATGACCTTGATCTCGCCCCGGTAGTCGGAATCCACCGTTCCCGGGGAGTTGAGCAGGCCGATTCCATGGCGGGCCGCCAGCCCGCTGCGCGGCCGGATTTGCAGCTCGTAGCCCTCCGGAACGGCCACCTTTAGCCCCGTGGGGATGAGCCGCACCGATCCGGGCTCCAGGACCACCTCTTCCGCTACCGCCGCATGCAGATCCATCCCCGCCGCCCCGGCGGTCATGTAGGCGGGCAGGGGCAGCCCCGCGGCATGGGGGAGTATTTCCACCGGCAGGCGCACCGTCTCCACTTTCATCTGCTCAACCACCCTTGTGCAAGCTGCGGGTCGGGATTGGTGGGACCCTATCCCGGCCTGTTTATCTCTATTATACGGCGGCGGAGCAGTTCAGTCCTGCCAGATGCGGATATCGATGCTGCCGCCCCAGTTGGAACTGCGGATCATGATGAGGCGATCGCTGCTGTTGCGAAATTTAAAATCCAGGGTGTCGGCCACGGTGGCGTCCATCCCTGGGGGGACGTAGCCTACCGGCTGGCTGTGAGGGTAGCGCTCCACCACCTCCAGCCCAGCCCGCAGCACGGCGTTGTAGAGGGTGGTCGAAACCTGGCAGACACCCCCGCCCAGGCCGGGAACCACCGTGTGGCCCACGATCACCGGGGCCGGCCGGTAGCCCCGCTCCGCCGTGCGCGGGCCGTTGGCCGCGTTGAAGGAGAAGATCTCTCCCGGCAGGAGCAGGTAGTTGTTCAAGGAAGCGGTGGCCAGCATGATATTGACGGCCCTCCCGCCGCCTCCCCCGATCCAGGTGCGAAAAGCGCCGATTTCGCGGTCGATGGCCGCAAAGTGAGCCGCCGTAATTTCGGGATCAAGGGCAATCACCACCGCCAGCACCTTGCTGCCGGCAGGGGCGTTCATGACTTTCTCCACCGTGGCTGGGCGGTCCACCTGCCGGCCGATGACTTCAGCTACCACCTCGCCGCTGCGGGGGTCGATAAAGGCATTTCGCGGCGGCTCATCTATGGCCGCCGCCAGCTCCTCCACGAGGGCGGCCACTTCGCGGCGCGTGAGCCCTTCCACGGGAATGCCCTCCAGCTCTACGCCGCGGCGGACGCGGCCGCCAAGGGGGGCAAAAAGCAGGCAGCCCGCCACCCCCAGGCAGAAGAGGCCCAGGCTGCAGAGCAAAAGCACTGCCCCATACCTTCGCCCCTGCCGCAACAGGCTCCTCCCCTCTCTCATCGCGGCCAACTGGGATCGAGCAGCTCTGCGGCGCTGACCACGGCAAGCCCCTGCTCCCTGATCCAGGGCAGGATTTCGCGCAGCAGCTGCACGGTGTCGGCCGTGGGATGCATGAGGATAATCTGCCCCGGGGCCAGGTTATGCTTGATCTTTTCGCGCATCTCCTCTACCCCGGGCTTCTTCCAGTCCACGGTATCGAGGCTCCAGAGCAGGGTGCGCATCCCCTGGCGGGAGACCACCTCCAGGGTGAGCTTGTCGTATTCTCCCTTATGGGGGGTAAAGTAGCACGGGTAGGAACCCGTGGTGGCGAAGATAATCTCGTTTGTCCGGCGCAGCGATCGGGCCATGCCCTGGGCATCGAGTTCGGGAAAAACCTCGTCGTCGGAGTAGCCATGGTTCCCCAGCTCATGCCCGGCGGCGGCGATCTGCCGGACCAGGGCCTCGTTTTTCTCGGCCCAGCGCCCCGTGAGGAAGAAGGTGGCGCGCGCCCCTTCTTCCTGCAGCACCCGGAGCATCTCGGGAAGCTCCTCTTCGCCCCAGGCCACGTTGATCATCAGCGAAACACAGGGCTTGCGCGGGTTGCCCTGCGCCGCCGGCAGCGCCGGGTACTGCTCCCAGCGCACCTGGGGCAGCAGCTCTCGGTAGACCGGCATCAGCTTTGCCCCCGCCGGCGCCTTCATGACCAGCTCCAGGGTGGCCTCGCAGTCTATTTCCAGGCCGTTAAGCTCGGGGATGATCCGCTCGTAAATGGGGTCGATCATAGCATTGACCGGCTCCCGCCCCTGCTGCTTGGCCATGCGGGCGATGATGGCCTCCACCTCGTGGCGGAAGAGGCGCTCCAACGGCTCCCCCTGCAGCGTCACCCCCGCCTTTACACCCTTGAACAGGCGCCGCAGCGGCTCGTCGTATTTAAAATAGAACAGCGCCACCGCCGCGGCAATGAGGAGGACGGCGGCGCCCCATCTCCACCACCCTCGACCTGCCCTTCCCGCCATGCACTCACTTCCCTTCCCCTCTTTCACCGGCTTAAAGGCCGGCTTCTTCCAGCAGCTCCGAGACGGTTACCGCGCTATATCCCCGCCGGCGCAGCAGCTCCAGGACCTGGGGCAGCGCCTGGCGCGCCAGGGGGGAGCCGGAGCGGAAGAGAATGATCGCCCCGCCGTGAAGCCTGCCGGCAATGCGCTCCACCACTTCGGCCGCATCCCGGCTGATGTAGTCGTATGATTCCACCGACCAGAGCACTGTCCGGCAGCGCCTGCGCCAGGCATGCTCGAGGACAAGGCCATTGTAAAGCCCCTGCGGCGGCCGGAACAGCACGGGGCGGTATTCCAGGATCTCCTGCGCCGCTTCGATGAAGCCGTCTATCTCCCGCCTCATCTCTTCTTCGGAGAGGTAGAGCAGGTTGGCATGGTTCATGGTATGGTTGCCAATTTCGTGCCCCTGCTCCAGAATGGCCCTGGCCGCTCGGGGATACCTTTTCAGCCAGGCCCCGGTGAGAAAGAAGGTAGCCCGCACACCTTCCTTTCGCAGTATGGCCAGGAGTTCATCCAGGCCCTCGCTGCTCCAGAAGGTCTCAAAGGTGAGGGCTACCCGTGCCGGGCTGCCCGGGGCAAAGTAGACCGCCGCGGGCGGGGCCGGCGAGGCCTGCCGCAGGGCGCTGGCCAGCAGCAGCACGCCCAGGATGGCCATCAAGCAGAGCCCCACTATTTCAGCCCGGCGCCAGGAGGGAAACATCTCTGCGACCCCATCCGCGTGTTATCGGTGAATTGATCCCTTAAATTTTTATGCCCCCGCCTGGAGGCTTATGCGGGCATTAAAAAAACCCTATTGGCTAGGGTTTTTGTTTGGAACGCTGCGGGGAGCGGTTTCGCCTCCCCTTGGGCCTGCTGCGCGGCGCCGGTTCAGGCGGCTTGGGCAGCAGATCCTTGCGGGTCAGATTGATTCTTCCCTTTTCATCTATGTCCATCACTTTAACCTCGATCTCATCGCCCAGGTTGACCACGTCCTCGGTGCGGGCCACGCGGCGGTGATCCATGCGCGAGATGTGGAGCAGCCCCTCCTTGCCTGGTAGCACCTCCACGAAGGCGCCGTATTTTTCCACCCGCGTCACCCGGCCCGTGTAGACCTGTCCTGGCTCCACGTCGGCAACAAGGGCTTCAATCATCTTCTGGGCCTTCTGGGCAGCGGCCAGATCCACGGAGAGGATATAAACCCTACCATCAGACTCGATGTTTATCTCCGTCCCCGTCTCGGCAGTGATCTTGTTGATCACGCGCCCGCCCGGGCCGATGACATCGCGGATCTTATCCACGTCGATATGCATGGTAATCATGCGCGGGGCATAGGGCGACAGCTCGGGCCGCGGCCGATCGATGACCTCGTTCATGATCCCCAGGATATACCTGTAGCCGCTGATGGCCTGCTCCAGGGCCTTGGATATAATTTCCAGCGATATGCCCCTGGTTTTGATGTCCATCTGCAGGGCGGTGATCCCCTCCGCCGTGCCGGCCACCTTGAAGTCCATGTCGCCGAGGAAATCCTCGATGCCCTGGATGTCGGAGAGGATGACCACCTTGTCCTCCTCCTTGATCAGGCCCATGGCGATGCCGGCCACGGCCTTGGACACGGGGATCCCGGCATCCATGAGCGACATGGAGCCGGCGCAGACGCTGGCCATGGAGGTGGAGCCGTTGGACTCCAGGACCTCCGAGACGAGGCGGATGGTGTAGGGGAACTCCTCCTCGCTGGGAATGACGCATTCCAGGGCTCTCTCCGCCAGGGCGCCGTGTCCGATTTCGCGCCGCCCGGGGCCGCGCATGAAGCCGGCTTCGCCCACGCTGTACGGCGGGAAGTTGTAATGGTGCATGAAGCGCTTGAACTCCTCGATGCCGAGGCCGTCGAGAATCTGGACGTCGCGCGGCGCGCCCAGGGTGCAGACGTTGAGCACCTGGGTCTGCCCCCGCGTGAAGAGGGCCGAGCCGTGCGTGCGCGGCAAGACGGAGACCTCGCAGCTGATGGGGCGGATCTCATCAGGCCTGCGCCCGTCGGGGCGCAAGGATTCCTCCAGGATCATCCGGCGCAGGGAGCTCTTCAGCACTTTTTCGTAGACATACTTGATGTCGCGCTCCTGCTCCGGATACTTCTCCAGGAATTGAACCATGGCCTCCTCTTTTACCGCCGCCAGCTTCTCTTCGCGCTCCTGCTTGTCGGCAGTGCGCAGGGCCTGGTCGATGCGCTGGAGCAAAAAGGGCTCCAGCTCGGCGGCAAGCTCCGGCAGCGGCTCGAACATGGGCACCTCTATCTTGGGCCGGCCCACCCTGGCGATCATCTCCTCCTGCAGCTCGATGATCTGCCTGATGGGTTCCCGGGCGGCTTCAATGCAGGCCAGCAGGTCCTCGCGGCTGACCTCGCGGGCCCCGGCCTCCACCATGATGATGGCATCCTTGGTGCCGGCAACGACCAGGTGGAGCTTGCTCTGCATGGACTGCTCCAGGTTGGGGTTGACCACCGGCTTCTCGTCTACCAGGCCCATTATCACCGCCCCCACGGGCCCGGCAAAGGGAATGTGGGATATGGATAGCGCCGCCGAAGCGCCAATGATGGAAAGTATCTCCGGGGGACAGTTCTGGTCCACGGAGAGAACGGTGGAAACGATGTGGACGGAGTTGCGCAGCTCTTCCGGGAAAAGCGGCCTCAGGGGGCGGTCGGTGAGCCGGGCGCTGAGGATGGCCTTCTCCGTGGGCCGGCCTTCCCGCTTAATGAAGCCTCCCGGAATACGCCCCACGGCGTAAAGTCTCTCCTCGTAATCCACGGTCAGCGGAAAAAAATCAACCCCTTCGCGGGGTTCGTCGGACATGGTTGCCGTAACCAGAAGGACTGTGTCGCCGTAGCTGATCAAAACGGCACCGCCCGCCTGCTTGGCCAGGCGCCCTGTTTCAAGCTTCAGGGTTCTGCCTTCCAGTTCAAGGGAAAATGTTTCCAAGCCCTGTTAAACCTCCTTCCATGCCTTGAAGCAGTGTGCTTACTTCCGCAGGCCGAGACGGCTGAGCACTTCCTGGTAGCGCTGCGGAGATTTCTTGCGCAGGTAATTGAGCAAACCGCGCCGCTTACCCACCATCTTCAGCAGCCCACGCTGCGAGCTGAAATCCTTCTTGTGCTCCTTAAGGTGCTCCGTGAGCTGGTTGATTCTCTCGGTGAGCAGTGCAATCTGCACCTCCGGCGAGCCGGTATCGCTCTCATGGAGCTGGTAATTCTTGATAATCTCCTGCTTCCTATCCTGTTTAAGCATGTTTTTTACCTCCCTGCGGTTAATTATTACCGCCGCCGGCCAAGTAAAAGGCCGGGAGAACCTTTAACCTAGCCTGCGGTTCACATGAAAAAATTCTAACACAGTTAAAGTCAAAAGTAAATTCAATTTGCCGGGGGACGGAAGAAGCGCACCGGCTCCACGAAGGCCTCGATATGGGCGAAGCAGGAGCCGGCCAGCTCCCGCCCCCGCCTGATATCCTCCGCGATCTGTTCCCGCAGCTGCGCCGGGGAGGCAAAATTTTGAATTTCGCGCAGCCGCCTCAAGAAGTAGAGGGTGAGCTTCCGGCCATAGATGCGGCCGTCAAAGTCGAAAATGTGCGTCTCCACGGTGGTGGACCCGTCCTTGAAGGTGGGCTTGGGCCCCACGCTGGTCACTCCAAAATATAGCCGCCGCTCCAGCCCTCCTACCGCCGTCAGGTAGACCCCGCTGCCAGGCCAGGCGAGCTTGGGCGAGGCGGCGATGTTGGCGGTGGGGAAGAGCAGCTTCTTCCCCCGCCCGCAGCCCGGCTCCACCTCTCCCCTGCGGTGGAAAAAGTAGTTCAGCAGGAGGTTGGCCTGCTCCACCGCCCCCTCGGCGAGCAGCTTCTTGATGGCCGAGCTGCTGATGACCATCCCGTCTGCTTTTTTCATGGGGATAACGTCCACGGAGAAGCCGAGGCGCTCCCCCCACTGCCGCATGAGCTGCTCCCCTCCCGCGGCGGCCCGGCCGAAGGTGTAATCATCGCCGATGGAGACCCCGCTTATGTTGAACCTTGCTAAAAGGACATCTTGGACGAATTCTTCCGGGGACATGGCCGCAGTCTGGGCGGTAAAGGGGACCACGAAGAGGTAGTCCAGCCCCAACTGCGCCATCAGTTCCTGCCGCTCCTCCATTCCAGTAAGCAGGCAGAAGGGCTTCCCCGGGTTCAAAAGGGTAAAGGGATGGGGCTCCAAGAGCAGCACCCCGGCGGCGCCTCCGGAGGAGCGGGCCCGCTCCACGGCGCGGCGGATAACAGCCTGGTGCCCCATGTGGACGCCGTCAAAATTGCCCAGGGCCAGGTAAAGCTTTTGTTTAAGGTAGCATCTCTCCGGGTTGTAG
This sequence comes from Bacillota bacterium, assembly GCA_012800855.1. Classification (GTDB taxonomy): domain Bacteria; phylum Bacillota; class Dethiobacteria; order DTU022; family DTU022; genus JAAZIN01. The sequence goes on along the minus strand of JAAZIN010000163.1, from coordinate 11,287 downwards.
ATGATCTCCATGGGGCTTCTTTTCTCCTTATGACGGGGCCAAGAATTTTACCGTTTTCAAGGCCAACTTTCTTTTGACGCCGCAAAGGCGGGCCAGGGCTTTAAAATTCCCCCCGGGATCGTAAATGCGCAAAAGCGGTGTGCGATGCGGCGGCGACTGCAGCCCAGCCTCTTCCAGACGGCTCCAGGGAACGGACCGTCCCATGCGCAAGTCCTCCACTGCGGAGCCTGGAATGGTGAGGGCGTCAAAATGCAGCAGGGCCCGGTCCATGGGCAGCACCATCTCGCCAAGGCGGCCAGCGGCGGCGGCCTCCTCCAGTTCATCGAGGGAGGCGGCGGAGTCGATATGGAACGGCCCCACGAAGAACCGCTCCAGGCGGTGAAGATGTGCGCCGCAGCCCAGGCGGCGCCCAATCTCCTGGGCCAGCTCCCGGACATAGGTTCCCCGGGAGCATTCCATCTCGCAGAGAAGCTGCGGCACCCTGTCGTAGGAGTAGGCCAGCAGCTCGAGGCGGTAGATCTCCACGGTACGCATCTTTACGGGAACGCTCTCGCCGCGGCGGGCATATTCGTAAAGCGGCCTGCCGCGATGCTTGGCCGCGGAATAGGGCGGGGTTCTCTGCTGCTGCAGGCCCACGAGCGCCTGCAGCACCGCCTCAATCTTCTCCCGTTCAAAGGGGGGCACGGGCTGCCGGCAGAGCACCTCGCCCTCGGCATCGCCCGTCGAGGTGATCACGCCCAGTTCTATTGCGGCGCGGTAGCCCTTGCGCTGCTCCACCAGGTATTCCAGCACCCGCGTGGCCCGGCCCAGGCCGATGGGCAGCACCCCCGTGGCGGCGGGATCCAGCGTCCCACCATGGCCGGCCCGCACGCCCGGGAACAGCCGGCGCACCGCGGCGACGGCCCCGTGTGAGCTCAACCCTGCAGGCTTGTTTAAATTGATGATTCCATCCATCGGAATGCTCTTGGGGTTATGTATGTTTTATTGTACCCGCCCGGCGGAGGGGGCTCCCTCCAACTCCAGCAGCGCTGCGCCGATGACGCGCTCCTTGACGGGGCCGTAAGCGCCCTTCAGGCGGCAGCCGGCCGCCCGGGGGTGCCCGCCCCCGCCCATCCGGCCCGCCAGGGCACTCACGTCAATATTTTTTGAGCGGAAGCCGATCTTAATCTCGCCGCTCCCGTCAATATAGAACATGATTCCTATTTCCACGCCTTCTATGTTGCGGGCGTAGTTGATGATCCCGTCAAGCTCATCCGGCTGGGCGCCGCACTGCTCCAGCATGTCCCGGCTGGCCGTTATGACCGCGACCCTCTTGCCGCCATAGAGTTCCAACGTGCCCAGCACCTTTTTCAGCAGCAGCAGGTAGGAAAGAGGATGCTCGTCGAAGAGCCGCTGGGAAATAATCCCCGGATTAAGGGGCTGGGACTCCAGCAGCGCGGCGGCGGCGCGGTGCGCAGCAGCGGTGGTATTTTCAAACTTGAAGGAGCCGGTATCGGTGGAGATGGCCACGTAGAGGCACTCGGCGATGGAGGCAGTGGGCTTCAGCTGCAGCGACTCCAGGAGGCGGAAGACAATCTCCCCCGTCGCCGCCGCTTCCGGATCCACCAGGTTGGCCGTGCCGAAGCGGCGGTTGGTCACGTGGTGGTCAATGTTGATCACCACAGCGGCGCGGCGGATCTGCTCCTTAAAATGGCCCGTCCGCTCCAGGTCGCTGCAGTCCACGACCACCGCCGCTGCCTCCTCCTCCCAGCCGTCGCTTCCCGCGGAAATATTCTCGCTGCCCGGCAGGAAGGCATACTTCCGGGGAACGGGTGCAGGCGTAAAGAGGCGCACCCCCTTGCCCAGCATGGCCAGCGCCTCGCCCAGGGCCAGCAGGGAGCCGATGCTGTCGCCGTCAGGCTGCATGTGGGAGACAAGGTTGAAGGAACCCAACTCCCGAAAGAGGGCGATTACTTTTTCCTGATCCGTCATTTTTCAGCGTTTTCCTTCTGCAGTGATTTCAAGACCTTGTCAATATGGGCCCCGTATTCCAGGGAGTGATCCTCGGAAAAATGGATCTCCGGGGTATGGCGCAGGCGGATGCGCCGGCCAATTTCGCTGCGCACAAAACCCGTGGCCCGCGCCAGCGCCTGCATGGTTTTCTCCCTTTCGGCGGGAGTGCCGAAAACGCTCACGTATACCGTGGCGTGGCGCAGGTCCCGCGAAAGCTCCACCGCGGTGACGCTGGTCATGGGGGCAATCCCGGGGTCCTTGATCTCCCGGGCGATCATCCGGCTAATTTCCTTTTTCATCTCCTCGGCGACCCGCTGGGCCCTTCTCAAAGACATGGCATCTCCCTCCCCGAGCCTACTGGCGCCGGTCAGCTCACCCGCTGCATGATGTAAGCTTCGATGACATCCCCTTCGGCAATGTCATTGTAGCCTTCCAGGAGGATGCCGCAATCATAGCCGCTGGGAACCTCGCGCACATCGTCTTTGAAGCGCTTGAGCGAGGCCACTTTCCCTTCGTGGATCACCACGCCGTCGCGAATGAGACGCACCAGGGCGTTGCGTGTAATCTTTCCTTCGATGACATGGCAGCCCGCGATATTGCCCAGCTTCGAGGCCTTGAACACCTGCCGGATTTCAGCCTGGCCCAAGATCTGCTCCCGGTAGACAGGCTTGAGCAGGCCGCGCGCCGCGGCGGCGATGTCGTCGAGGGCCTCGTAGATGACGCGGTAAAGGCGCACGTCCACCTGCTCCCGCTCGGCCAGGCGGCGGGCATTGGCGTCCGGGCGGACATTGAAGCCAATGATGATGGCATTGGAGGCGGAAGCAAGCATGACGTCCGACTCGCTGATGGCCCCCGTGCCGGAGTGGAGCACCTTGATCTTGACCTCCTCCAGTTTAAGCTTCATGACCGCCTCCTGCAGCGCCTCCACGGAGCCCTGGACGTCGCCCTTGATGATGAGGTTGAGCTCCTTCACCTCTCCCTCCTGGATCTGCTTGAAGAGATCGTCCAGGGAGATGCGCTGTCTTTTCTGGGCCGCCTCCTTCATTTTCTGGGAGCGCCTCATGGCCACCTGCCGGGCCAGGCGGTCGTCGGCCACGACCTGGAAGCTGTCGCCGGCCATGGGCACCTCGTTAAGCCCCAGCAGCTCCACCGGGGTGGCCGGCCCGGCCTCCTTGATCCGTTCTCCCTTGTAATTCAGCATGGCCCTGACCCGGCCCGTGGCGGTGCCGCAGATCACCGGCTCGCCCACGCGCAGGGTCCCCTCCTGGACCAGGACCGTGGCCACAGGGCCCCGCCCCCGGTCGAGATGGGCCTCAATGACCGTCCCCCGGGCGGCGCAGTGGGGGTTCGCTTTGAGCTCGCTCACCTCGGCCACCAGCAGGATCATCTCCAGCAGCTCGTCAAGGCCCTTCTTCTGCAGGGCGCTGACGTTGACAAAGATGGTTTCGCCGCCCCACTCCTCGGGGACAAGACCCTGCTCGGAGAGCTGCTGCCTGACCTTGTCCGGGTTGGCGCCCGGCTTGTCGATCTTGTTGACGGCCACGATAATGGGCACCCCGGCGGCACGGGCGTGGTTGATGGCCTCAATGGTCTGCGGCTTAACGCCTTCATCGGCGGCCACCACCAGGACGGCGATGTCGGTAACCTGGGCCCCCCGGGCGCGCATGGCGGTAAAGGCTTCATGCCCGGGCGTATCGAGGAAGACAATCTTCTTGCCCTCCACTTCCACCTCGTAGGCGCCGATGTGCTGGGTAATGCCCCCCGCCTCGCCGGCGGTGACGTTGGTGTTCCGGATGGCGTCTAAAAGCGAAGTTTTGCCGTGATCCACGTGGCCCAGCACCGTGACTACGGGATTGCGGGGAACGAGCTTCTCCGCCTTTCCTTTTTCCTTGTCTGCGGCCAGAAGCTCCTCTTCCACGGGATCGGCAACAAATTTAACGTCAAAATCGAAGGCCTCGGCGGCAAGTTCGATGGCCTCGGGGTTTAAGGCCTGGTTGATGCCGGCGACAATGCCCAGATCGAGAAGCCTGGTGATGAGCTCCGCCGGGGTCACGTTGAACAGGGCGGCCAGTTCTCCCACGGTGGTGCGCCCTTCAATTCTTACCAGGCGCCGCTTCTTCTTTGCCGGCGCCTTCTTTCCCTCGGCCGGGGCTCCCGCCGCCCCCTTCTCCTTCGCCCTGGCGGAGGGCTTTTCTTTCGCCCGGGGCTTCGCCGGGGGCGCCGCGGCCTTCGCCTTTGCCTTTTCCCCCTCTTTGCTGTCGGCTTTTCCGGTGAGGATGGCAATGACACGCTGGGCCTCCTCGTCCTCCAGCGTGCTCATGTGGTTCTTAACCTCGATGTCCATCCCTTCCATTATCTCGATGAGCTTTTTGCTGGTGGTGCCCAGCTCCTTGGCCAGCTCGTAAACCCTTACTTTGGCCATTTAACACACCTCCATTAGAAACCCTCCCTGATTGCGACCTTATGATGCCGGCCCATCGCCGGATTCCAGCAGCGCGGCAAGCTCGGCGATGAGCTCTTCAGAAAGAGGATGTTCCAGGTTTTTTTCCAGCCTTTTTCCCTTCAGGGCTTTTTTTAGGCATTCAGCCTGCCTGCAGATATAAGCGCCGCGGCCGGACATTTTGCCGCTCAAGTCCAACTTGACCTCGTTCTCCGGAGTGCGAACCAGGCGCAGCAGCTCCCGCTTCGGCTTCTTCTCACGGCAGCCCACGCAGATGCGCATAGGAATTTTACGCTGTTTGCCCATGCTCCTGTTCCGCCTCCTTTAATCGAACTAGGCGCTTACATCTCTTCCGTTTCTTCCGCGCCCGCCTTCTCCGGGCCGCTTTCTTCCGCCGCCTCTCCAGGCGGGCTTTCCGCGCCAGCGGCGGCGTCGCCGGTCAAGGGCTCCTCTCCGGCAGTCCCTGCCGCCTCTCCGCCCTCCTCCCCGGCAGGCGGGGCGCTGTCCTGATCAACCAGGCTGCCAAGGCCCAGCGAAGAGAGGCGCTCCTGGGCGATTTGCGACTCGCTGCGGATGTCGATCTTGAAGCCCGTTATCTTTGCCGCCAGACGCGCGTTCTGCCCCTCTTTGCCGATGGCCAGCGAAAGCTGGTTGTCGGGAACGATGACCAGGGCCTCGTTGTCGTTTATCTCCACCGAGACCACCTTGGCCGGGCTCAAGGCGTTGCTCAGGTATTCTTCGGGATCCTCGCTCCACCTGATGATGTCAATCTTTTCGCCGCGCAGTTCGTTGCTGATAGCCTGGACCCGGCTGCCCCGCGGGCCCACACAGGAGCCCACGGGATCAACGTCCTTGTTGCGTGAATACACCGCCAGCTTGGCCCGGGAGCCGGGCTCGCGAGCTACGGCTTTTATCTCCACGATGCCATCATATATTTCCGGGACCTCCAGCTCGAAGAGCCTCTTTAAAAACATGACATGGCTGCGCGAGAGGATTACCTGGGGCCCCTTGCTGCTCTTGCGCACTTCCATGATAACAGCCTTCACCCTGTCGTTCAACCGGTAGCGCTCAAAGGGGATCTGCTCCTCCGTTGGAAGGATCCCCTCCACCCGGCCCAGGTCGACAATGACATTGCGCTGTTCAAAGCGGCGCACCGTTCCGTTGCTGATATCCCCAACGCGATCCAGGAAATCGCTGTAGATCTGCGCCCGCTCCGCCTCCCTGATGCGCTGGATAATCACCTGCTTGGCGGTTTGGGCAGCAATGCGCCCGAATTCCTTGGGGGTAACCTCTATCTCCACCATGTCCCCCACCTGGCAGCGGGGATCGTAAACCCGGGCCTCATAAAGCTCCACCTCCAGGTGCGGCTGCTTCACTTCATCCACCACCCTGAGCTGGGAAAAGACCTTTATTTCTCCCGTCTCCCGGTCGATGCTGACCCGCACATTGCCGGAGGTCTGGAAATCCCGCTTGTACGCCGAAAGCAGGGCCGCTTCCAGTGCTTCGAAGAGAATCTCCAGGTTGATCCCCTTCTCCTTTTCGATGGCCTTCAAGGCGGCTATAAGCTCCTTGGTATTAACCGAAATGGGAAACTAACCTCCTTTCTGCCCGCCTCCGCTCATCTTCATGGGCGGTACCAGAGGTGGGCCTTTTTTATATTCTCCAGCGCTATCCGCACCTTTTCCCCCTTTTCAGGGAGCAGCTCCACGAAGCCCTCCCCGGCTCCGAGCAGCCGGGCGCCAAAATAGCTCTTTCCGTTAACGGGCTCGCGGGTGTAGACTTTCACCATCTCCCCCCGGAAGCGCTGGAAGTCGCTTTCGCGGTTGAGGGGGCGCTCCACGCCCGGCGAGGAGACTTCGAGAATGTAGCTCTGGGGAATGGGATCGTAGGCATCCAGCAATCCCGAAATTTCGCGGCTCACCGCTTCGCAGTCGGCGATGGTGACCCCTCCGGGCTTGTCAATATAGATGCAAAGATGCCCTTTCCGGCCGGCGGTGTACTCCAGCTGCACCAGCTCCATGCCGCGCTCTTCAATGAGCGGCTGGACCAGCCGGGTCAGCTTCGCTTTCAATTCCTCCCTCTCTTCCCTGGACATGGGTCCACTCCTTTCAAAAGAGCTGCAATTAACAGGAAAGAGTGGGAAATCCCACCCTTTGCCAGTGAACTCGCGTCTACCTTACAAGAATATCACAACTGGAGCGGAAATGCAAGGAAAAGGAAGCGATTTCTTTTTATTTTGTATGCAGATCGGCCTTGGCGGCATATTTGATTATCTCCCAGTACATTTTGCCCCTGGCGGCCAGCCCTTTCCAAAAGCCGAATTTCTCCTCCTTCATCAGGTGGGAAAGATCGGTCAGGGGAACGATGGTCACGGGTATGCCGTTCTCCTCCACGTAGCGGTGCAGGGCCACCTCCACGCCGAAGCGGGCCATGTCGAGGTCGGAGATGCGCATGAGTATCTCCCGCCGCAGAGCACGCTGGCCGGAGAGATGGGGAGCCATGAGAAGCGCCAGATCGGTGGCCACCCGTCCCTTCTTAAAGACTCCCAGGCTCATCTGGGCCTCTTCATTCACGACCGGTTTGAGCAGGGTGGTAATATGATCTTCTCGCAGCCCGATGAGATCGGCATCGAGAAAAAGGATGATCTCGGCCTGGGTGTGCTCCAGGCCTGCCCTCATGGCCCCGCCCTTGCCCCGGTTCTCGGCCAGCTCCACCACTTTCACGCCCTTGAATTTCCGGGCCACTCTCGCCGTACCGTCGGTGGAGCCGTCGCTGACAACGATAATCTCATCGATCTCCTTGCACTTTGCCAAGACGGAGAGAACGCCCCCGATGGTCTTCTCCTCGTTATAAGCGGGAATGATTGCCGCTATGCGCACCTCTTTACCTCCCTCATTTGTCCTCCCCGCCCCCGGCATTGCCGAACTCGCCGGAGAGATCAAGAGCGTCCAGCTCCTCCTGCAGCGCCTCCAGCAGCCTCTCCTGCGGTACCGTGCGCACTACCTTCCCCCGGCGGAAGATGAGGCCGCGCCTGCGGCCGGCAGTGATGCCGATATCCGCCTCCCGCGCTTCTCCAGGCCCGTTGACGGCACATCCCATTACCGCCACCTTTACCGGGTGGGGGCAGCCGCGAAGCAGCCGCGATACCTCTTCCACCAAGGGCACCAGGTCCACCGTGCAGCGGCCGCAAGTAGGACAAGAGATGAGCTCCGGCCCGCCTTGCGGGCGCAGGTGCAATACTTCCAGGATTTGCCGGGCCACGCGCACTTCCTCCACGGGAGGGGCGGTCAAGGAGACGCGGATGGTGTCGCCGATCCCCTCCGCCAGCAGGGTCCCGATCCCCACGGCTCCCTTGATCGTCCCTATGTCCAGGGGGCCGGCGGCGGTGACGCCAAGGTGCAGGGGATAGCGGGCCTTCCGGGACATGAGGCGGTACGCTTCAATGGTGGTCGGCACATCGGAGGCCTTCAGCGATACCACGATGGCCCTGAAGCCGGTAGCCTCGACCTCGTCGAGGTATTCCAGCGCCGATTCCACAAGGGCGGCTGCGGTGATGCCGCCGTGCTTCTTCAGCAGGCGCCGATCCAGGGAACCGGCGTTAACCCCAATCCGCAGGGCGGCGCCGCAGTCCTCCGCCCGCCGGCAGAGCTCGCGCAGCTTCTCCCTCCCCCCAATGTTGCCCGGGTTAATCCTCACCTTGGGCACGCCCGCTTCAAGGGCACGGTAGGCCAGGCGGATATCAAAATGGATATCCGCCACCAGGGGGAGGGGGCTTTTCTTCACCAGCTCAGCCAGTGCGGCGGCGGCGGTCTCGTCGGGAACAGCCACTCGCACCAGCTCGCAGCCCGCCGCGGCTAGAAGGCGGATCTGCTCCAGGGTAGCGTCTATGTCGCTGCTCCTGGTGTTGGTCATCGATTGAATGACCACCGGCGCCCCGCCACCGATAGTCAGGGGCCCAACCTTGACGGCAAGGGTGCGGCGGCGGGCAGCAGGCTCCATGGGCGGGCTCCTCCCTAGCGGCCGGGCAAGATATCCCAGCGCAGCAGGTCGTTGTATGTTACTAGCAATATGAGCAGCAGCAGCAGGGCAAAGCCGATGAAATGAACCATGCCTTCCTTCTCCGGGTCAATGGGGCGGCCGCGCAGTATCTCGATAAGGACAAACAGGAGCCTGCCCCCGTCCAGCGCCGGGAAGGGCAGCAGGTTAACCAGCCCCAGGCTGATGTTGATCAGGGCCGTCAGCCAGAGCAGGTTCACTATGCCGGTGCGGGCTACCGTGCCGATGGTGATGACCATACCCACCGGGCCGATGACGTCCAGTGGCGCCTTTCCAGTCAAAACATCCTTAAAAGAACCGATGATCATGCCGAAATACTTGAAGCTGCTTCCCAGCGACTTCAGGAATTGATACTTCAGCACCAGCGGGGCGATGCCAATCTTCCCCTTGCCGCTTTCCGGAGAGGCCTCGGCGACAAGGGTGAACTCCTTAATCAGACCGTTGCGCCGCACCAGCAGCGAGATCTCCTCACCGGGATGCTTCTCGATGGCCCTGACCACTTCCTCCCATTTGTTCACCGCTTCGCCGTTGATCAGGGCAATCTCATCGCCGTCTTGCAGGCCCGCCTTTTCCGCAGGAGTCCCGGGAAGGACGCTCCCGATGACGGTGCTCTCAAGCTGCTGCACCCCCACCAGGAAGTAGAAGATGACAAAGAAAATCACCAGGGCCAGCAGCAGGTTCATGCAAGACCCCGCGGCCATGATGCTCGCTCTTCGCAGCGGCGATTTTTCCATTAAGTTGCCCGGCTCGTTGATCTCATCGGGGCTTTCGCCGAGCATGCGGCAGAATCCTCCCAGGGGCAGGAGCCGCAGGGAATAAATGATGTCGCCCTTGCGGCGGCTGACAAGCTTGGGCCCTATGCCGATGGCCAGCTCCAGGACCCGGACCCCGTTTAGCCGGGCGGCAATGAAATGGCCGAATTCGTGCACGAAAACCATGATGCTAAATATTAAAATGGAAGCGATAAGCGTTTGCACCCCATATCAACTCCTGCCGTCAATCTTGCGGAGCAGCGCCAGGGCGCAGCGGCGCGCCCACCGGTCCGCCTCCTCCAGTGTATCACGTTCCGGCTTTGAGATCACCTGGTGCGCGGACATAACCTCTTCGATAAGCCTGGGGATATGGATAAATTTTAGCGCACCCTTTAAAAAATATTCCACCGCCACTTCGTTGGCAGCATTGAGACAGGTGGGCATGGTGCCTCCCGCCTGCAGGGCCCGGTAGGCCAGCTCGAGGCAGGGAAAGCGCTTCACATCGGGCTCCATGAAGGTAAGCTCCTTCCCCCGCAAATCAAGGCGCGGCCAGGGGTTCGGCTGCCGCTCCGGGTAGCTGAGGGCGTACTGGATGGGCAGGCGCATATCCGCCGGCCCCAGCTGGGCAATGACCGAGCCGTCAATGAACTCAACCGCCGAGTGGACTATGCTCTGGGGATGGATAACCACCTCAATGCGCTCCGGCGCCACGCCAAAAAGCCAGTGCGCCTCCATTACCTCCAGGCCCTTGTTCATCAAGGTAGCCGAATCAATGGTGATCTTCGGCCCCATCTTCCAGTTGGGATGGGCCAGCGCCTCGGCCGGGGTGGCCCGGGCCAGCCTCTCCTCCTCCCAGTCCCGGAAAGGGCCTCCCGAGGCGGTGAGCCAGATGCGTCTCACCTGGGAAAGGGGAGAGCCACCCAGTGCCTGGCGGATGGCGGAGTGCTCGCTGTCCAGGGGGAGGATGCGCTCCGGCTGGAGAAGCCCTTTCCGGGCCAGGAGCTCACCCCCGACCACGAGGCTCTCCTTGTTGGCCAGGGCCACCGTCTTCCCCGCTTCCAGCGCTTCCAGGGTGGGGATGAAGCCGGCAAAGCCCACTAGAGCGTTCACCACTAGGTCTGCCGAAGGCCACCGCGCTGCGGCGACGAGCCCCTCCGGGCCGGCCTCCACCCGGCAGTCAAGATCGCGCAGGGCCGATTTCAGCAGGGCAGCCTTCCCGGGATCCCCCAGCACGGCCAGTTCGGGTTTGAAGCGGCGCACCTGCTGCTCCAGCAGGCGGTAGTTGCTTCCTGCCGCCAGGGCCACTACGCGGCAGCCGCCGCCGAGATTTTCCACCACCTCCAGGGTCTGGCGCCCAATGGAGCCAGTCGATCCCAGCAGGGCAATCCTCTTCGGCACCCTTATCTCCCCTCCCACCTGCGGGCCCGCCTAGCCCAGGAGTATGAAAAAGTAATAGACCATGGGGGCGGTAAAGAGAAGGCTGTCAAAGCGATCCAGGACCCCGCCATGACCGGGAATCAACTGCCCTGTATCTTTCACCTCGAACTGGCGCTTTAAGGCCGACTCCAGCAAGTCTCCCAGCTGGGCAAAAACTGAAATGCCCACGCCCAGCAACGCCGCCTTCCCCGGCGTCAGCCCCATCCAGCTGGGATAGATGTAGGCGACAAGAGTGGCCAGCAACACGGTGCCGGCGATGGCAGCGCAGGCTCCTTCCACGGATTTCTTGGGGCTGATCTCCGGCGCAAGGCGCTTTCTACCCCATTTTATTCCCACGAAGTAGGCAAAAGTATCGTTGGCCCAAACGCCCACAAGAAGAACGAGCGTATAAGTAAGACCTTGCGGCAGCTGGCGCAGCAGGATCATGTAGCCGCCAAAACCGCCAAGATAGATTATCCCCCAGAGGATCAGGGCCAATTCATGGAGGCTCGCCTTCCCAAAGTAAATGAGCTGGAGAATGCCAAGGCTCATCATGATAATGATAAGTGCGGGCAGGATAAGCTCCCTCTCCAGGACCGCGCCCAGGAAGAGCATGGACATGAAGAGGGCC
>JAAZIN010000024.1 GCA_012800855.1 Bacillota bacterium | reverse complement strand
TGCACGGGCTGCTGCCGGGGCCCACGTTCATGCTCGCGGAGAAGCATTATTTTTACATGATTGTCTGGTTTGTGCTGATTGGATCGATAATGGCTTACATTTTCGGATTACTGGGCAGCAACTTGATCTTGAAAGCGATCAACCTGCCCAAGTGGGCCCTGGTTCCCTTTATTACCGTTCTATGCATCGTCGGCTCCTACGCCATTCAAAACAATATTTATGATGTGGCCATTATGCTGGTCTTCGGGGTAATCGGCTACCTCTTTGAAAAAGGCGGCTTCCCCACCGGCCCCATCGTGCTGGCGATCATCCTGGGGCCGATGATTGAACGAAATCTCCGGCAGGCGCTGGTTATCACCGGCGGCTTCTTCCCCTTCCTTTCTTCGCTGGTGACCAGGCCCATAAGCCTCGTGCTCCTGATCCTGGTGGTCCTCTCTTTCTGGCTTCAGTCCAAGGTCATGCGCACGGGCACGGCGGACAACAAGACCAAGGCCGCTTAAAGAGAACGCATGAAATCAGGGGGCTGCCTGAAAGGGACAGCCCCCTGTTGCCATGGCCGCAAAAGACTTCAGGAAGCACCGGATTCTCTAACCTTTCACCGGCGGAGAAAAAACCTCTCCGCTCGCCTGCGGGACGGGCAGAACCGGCCCTTTTTATTTCTTGCATATAGGTTTTGATTCACAATTCAGGCTTAAGGGAGTTGACAGAAAGGAGAGTATATGCCTAGAATAAGGACAAATATTATATACATATAGACAGGTGTCATGAATAGTAACAAGGAATCTTATTTAAAGCAAATAAAAATTGACAAGAATTCCGTGATCCCCATCTATTACCAGCTGGCGAAGCAATTTTCGGAGAAAATTCGCAGCGGCTCCATCCTGCCCGATGAGGCCCTGCCCACGGAATCGGAAATTGCCTCCTACTTCGGGATCAGCCGGATGACCGTGCGCCGTGCCATTTCGGAGCTGGCCGCCGATGGCATGATCTATACGCAGCGGGGCAAGGGCACTTTTGTGGCCCGGCCCAAGCTGGACAAGATTGTTTTCAACCTGGACAACTTCAACGAGGAGATTAAGCAGCAGGGCCTGGAACTTCACCGCAAGCTGCTGGAGGCGAGAATTGTCCGGGCCGACGAGAAGCTGGCCCGCAAGCTGGGGATCGATTTGAACGGCAGGTGCCTTTATTTCCGCGTGGTCGTTACGGCCAACAATGAGCCGCTGGTTTATGAAACCAAGTACACCGTATATGCCAAGCAGCGGCCCATCCTCGAAAGAGAGCTCGAAGACCCCTCGCTTTCGGTGCTGGCGGCAACCCACAGCAACAGCATGCCCACCATATCAAAGAAGATTCTCATGGTTTCAAAGACAACGGAAGAAGAATCGGCTGTTCTCGGCGTCAGTTTGCACACCCCTGTTTTCCTAATCATCCAGACGATCTACGATCAGGATCAGAAACCGATAGCCTGGGGCAAGTCGATCTACCGCGGCGACCGCTACAAGCTGGTGCGCTATGATGGATGGTATAAAAAAGAGTGAGCGCCAAAGGGAGGCAGCAGGATGAGTGAAGATCTGGTTGGCGCCATGTCCAGGCTGGAAGAAGAAAAAACACTGGCCTTGGTAAGAGAAAAGCTTGCCGCGGGGGTTACTCCCATGGAAATAGTGGAGGAGTGCCGGAAAGGCATTGAGCTCGTGGGAGCCAAGTACGGCGAGGGGGTTTTTTACCTCTCCGACCTGATCATGTCTGAAGAGATTTTCCGAAGGGTCATGGAAATCCTGGAACCCCTCTTCCCGCCCAGCGATTCGCCTGAAGGCGTGAAGATCATCATGGGCACCATTGAGGGGGATATTCACGACCTGGGGAAGCAAATTGTAGTCTACCTGCTCCGCTCCTCCGGCTTCAAGGTTTATGACCTGGGCGTTGACGTGTCCCCGGAGAAATTCATCGAGGCCATTAAAGAGACGGGCGCTTCAATAATCGGCATATGCGTTCTTCTCACCTATTGCATCGGAACGGTTAAAAAAGTGGTCGATCTCCTCGAGGAGACGGGACTGAGGGAGAAGGTTACCGTGGTCATTGGCGGCTACCCGGTCAATGCCCAGATCAAGGAATATACCGGCGTGGACTACTACAGCAATGATGCCCTCCAGGGCCTGGAAATTTTCAAGCGCATTTCCCGCGAAAAAGGACACAACTGCAACGGCGAAAGCTAGCCGCCTCCGGGGGAGGGAGGTTGGTTGCATTCCCCAGGGCGAGCCAGGCGAGGCAAGTGGACGATGACTTTGACTCCTTTGGGCTTGACCGTCCCTGGCAGGGGTGTCACCACTTTCCCGCAAAGGAGAAAGAAAGGGGAGCGAACAAGGGGCTGCCTTTTGGGGCGGCCCCTGCCTGCCGGCATTTAAATTTTATTAACATGGACGACTGGCTAAAGGTTTTCAGAGAATCTTGTCGAAAACATGAAGCAATGTCAACTCATACCAAGCGGCCAAAGAAGCGTGGATACGGTGAAGCGGCTTCTTTTCGCAATGTGCCTGCTTGTCTGCGCCGCCGCCTGCGGCTGCCATGAGGGAAAGGAGAGGCTTTCAGGCCTGGAGGCAGCGGGGGAAAGCCCCCCGGTGGAAAGCGAAGCGGTGCGGGCGGAGATGAAGCTCTATTTTCGAAACAACAATTACAGCAGGGACCCGGAATCGCTGCCGGTAATCCCCGTCACCAGGCTGGTGTCGCCCGAGGAGATTACCGCCAGGGCGGTGCTGGAGGCGCTTATTGCGGGCCCCTCTCCCGGCGAAGAGCTTCAATATGGCGCCGGCCCGGTGATTAACGGAAGCGAGCTGCACATTGAGGATGTTTACATAAAAAATAAGATCTGCGTGGTCCGCCTGCAATCGCCCCATCCGCTGCCCCTGTACAATTATGCACACCAATCGCCGGCCCTGGCGGAGGCGGTGCTGGCGCAATCCTTGCTGCGCTCGCTGGGCAAGCTGCTCCCGGTGGAGGCGGTCTGGCTCTTTCATAACGGCAGTCCCTGGCAAAGCGGCAGCTTCAACTGGCTATGCCCCCTGGCCCCTCACGGCGCCGGCGTGGGCTACACCCTTTATTTCTGCGCGGATCAGGCCTCTTACTATTCCCGGCAGGGGCTGGAATTTCTCACCCCGGTCCAGGTCAGGCTGGAGGCTTCCGGCCAGGAGAAGGAAGAAGAGGGGGTTTTTGCACGGATTATTGCCCTCCTCTCACAGGACTACGACCCGGCGCACCGGGCGGCCCTGCCCCAGGGGATTAAGGTGAGGGATTTCACCCTGGCCGAGCACCAGCTGCTTATAGACCTGGCGGCCCCCTTCAGCGGAAGCCCCGAAGAGGCGCGCGCCTTTGTGGGGGCCCTGGTGTATACCTTTACCGGCCTGCCGGAAATAGACGCCGTTCAGGTAACGGTGATGGGCCAAACCTGGGAGAGCGGCGGCATCGCTTGGCCCCATCCACTCTCCCGTGAGGACTTGAAGCGGGATCTCAACCTGCGCTAGCGGCCCTTTGGGAAAATTTAGGCAAGGGAAGAGTGGCTTTGCACGAACCTGTTTTCCAGTGGGGTTCCCTTAATCTTCCGGTTTCGAGCCTCGCCTTTTACACGGCCATGCTCATCGGCCTGGCTATGGCTTACCTTGAGGGAAGGCGCAAGCTACTTCCCGGGACCAGGGTGATTGACTTTTTACTGCTGGCCCTGGTTGGCGGCATCAGCGGGGGAAGGTTGGTTTACGCGGCCATGTTCGCCCCTGCTTACTATTTCCAGCAGCCGCAGCGCCTCTTCTTTTTCCACGACGGCGGCTTCAGCTTCTGGGGCGGCCTGGCCTGTGCCCTTGTCCTCATCTTTGCCTGGGGCTCCCGTGAAAGGCTAATCGTGGAGCGCTATCTTGACGCGGCGGCGCTTCCCCTGGCCTTTTCCCTCTCCTGGGGCTACATGGGCTCCGCGCTGCGGGGCGGCCCCATGG
>JAAZIN010000162.1 GCA_012800855.1 Bacillota bacterium | reverse complement strand
TGCGAAGTTTGTTGCCGGTCCGTGATGTTGTCGTCCTGCAACTGGGCCTTCGGCAAGGGCCACTTAGGTCCAGCTCATTTAATGCGAGTTGGATTTATATTCAGTGTCTCCAGGACAGGTATTGTCGGAACAATGTCGAAATATTAAATGATTGAGGGAATTATGAAATGCTCTGCTCTGGCAGGTGCCTTGAAGAGATGTTCAGGGTGAAAATTATTGTGTGCTCTAAAATATTCCGGAAGGAGGTATTCCTGTGGCTGTGCAGGTATGGGAAGCCGGCAACCTGAGTCCCCGCGTTCAGAGGCTGAGGGATGAGTACTGGTCTTTTTATGAGCGTGATTATTACCGCAACGAATGCCTGGCCTATTCTACCGGCGATCCCTGGGATGAGCTGTACGCCCCCTACAACTGGGGGGTGGTGCCGGAAGTATTTCTGTTTGTGCCCATTACCAGGCACACGGTTAAGGCCATGGCCGAGAAGGTGGAGGTCCCGCCTGATTTCTACCGGTTGTCCATAGCGGAGCGGCGGGCCATCTTTTTCAACCTGGTCCTGGAGAAGCACCTGCCGGCCCAGTTGCTGGAGGGGGAGCTTATAGTCGGCTCCCATTTCAATACGGCCCTCTCCAAGAACCTCGATAAGAAGGAGACGGCACGCTGGGCCAGGGATACATACCGCTGGTTCAAGCGCATGACCGAAGCCCACGACCTCGGTCTCGGCAACACCGGGGCCATTCCGGGCCATCTCATACCCAACTATCGCAAAGTGCTGCAAATCGGCTTCCGGGGCATAGCGGAGCAGGTTGAGGAGCGGATGGCCGGGGAAAAATCGCCGGAGAAGTTGGCTTACCTTAACGCGTTGAAAATTTCCACCGAGGCTCCCCGGATCATCTCCCGGCGCTACGCCAAGGTCATCTCGGAAGCTCTGGAGAAGGAAACAGACCCCGGAAGACGGGAAGAACTAAGCCAGATGCTGGAAATAGTATCCCGGGTTCCCTACGAGAAGCCCCGCAGCTTCTGGGAGGCCCTCCAGGCGCTATGGTTTACCCACATGCTGATCATGGCCGCTGAATCCTACCCCGGCGCCGGGCTTTCCTACGGGCGGATTGACCAGTACCTTTATCCCTTCTACAAGGCAGACCTTGAGAGAGGCGTCCTGAGTCGGGAGTTTGCCAAGGAACTGCTGCAATGCTTCTGGATTAAGCACAATTATGTCTACGATTACCAGGGGCGGGTGGCCCGGAACCAGGGCATCAATTCCGGCTTCGGCCAGCTGATTACTTTGAGCGGCTGCGGCCCCCGGGGAGAGGACCTGACCAACGATCTAACCATGCTCATGCTGGAGGTTATCGAGGAGATAAACCTGATCGAGCCCAAGCCCAACATCCGGCTGCATGACAACTCCTCCTCGGAGCTGCTTAAAAAAATGGCCTCCATGATTAAAAAGGCGCAGGGCGCTCCTTTCCTGATCAACTTTGACCGTATCTCCATGAAGGCCCTGGAATACCAGGGCGTGCCCCGAGAAGAGGTCTGGGATTACGCACCCGTGGGCTGCCTGGAAAACACCATGCAGGGCAATGACCGCTCGGGCACCGTTGACTGCAACGTTAACCTGGCCAAGGCGGTGGAGCTGGCCCTTAATGATGGGAAAGACATGCGCACTGGCAAGCAGGTGGGTCCCCGGACCGGGGATCCCCGGCGGTTTCACCGGAAAGAAGATTTCCTGAAAGCCTTCTACCGCCAGCTGGATTTTGTCCTGGATCGGTTGATGGACCTGGCTGCGGAAGCGGACCGGATCCGCAGCGTCTACGACCCCACGCCTTACCTCTCCCTGCTGGTGGACGGCTGCATTGAGAAGGCCCTGGATGTCAACCGCGGCGGGGCCGTTTACAAGTTTATTACCGTTGAAGGGGTGGGGATGGCCACCATGGCCGACTCGGTAACCGCCGTCTGCAAGCTGGTCTACGATGACCGGGCCGTTTCCATGGAGCAGCTGCTCAAGGCCCTCCGGAATGATTTTAAAGGGCACGAGGTGCTGCAGCAGATGCTGATCAACCGCGCTCCCAAGTACGGCAACAACGACGATTATGCCGACGGCATCGCCCGAGAAATAAACAGCTACTGGAGCCGGAAGGTTTTCCAGCGGGTCTCGCCAGCAACGGGAAGGCGCTTCCGGGCGGGCTACCTCTCCTGGAACTACTGGATCTCCTATGCTCCCCTCACGGCTTCAACGCCCGACGGGCGGGCCCGGGGCCAGGCCCTCTCCAACGGGGTCTGCTGCGTCAACGGAGTGGACCGCAGTGGGCCTACCGCCGCCGTGGCTTCAGTGGGGAAGCTGGGCCTGGAGACCGTTCCCAACGGGGCCTCCCATACCATGAGCTTCAATCCCTCCTTTTTGCGGGATGAGGAGCATATCGAAAAGTTCATCTCCTTCCTGAAGACATACCATGAGATTGGGGGATCGGCCTTGCAGGTCAACATGGTCGATCCCGGGCTGCTGCGCAAGGCCCTGGAGAACCCGGCCGAATATACCAACCTGCTGGTCCGGGTAACGGGTTACAATGCCTACTTTGTGCACCTGGGTCCGGAGATTCAGCAGGAAATCATCAGAAGGGAGAGTCATGCCA
Source organism: Bacillota bacterium (assembly GCA_012800855.1). GTDB lineage: Bacteria > Bacillota > Dethiobacteria > DTU022 > DTU022 > JAAZIN01. Next base: position 3,076 of record JAAZIN010000162.1, on the reverse strand, counting down.
TTTAAGGAGCACTAGGCCATGAAGCGGGACACAGCCATGATCTTTAATATCCAGACCATGTCCACGGAAGACGGCCCGGGAATTCGCACCACCGTATTCATGAAGGGGTGTCCCCTGTCCTGCCGCTGGTGCCAGAACCCCGAGGGCTTAAGCTTAAAAGTGCATCTTGTTCATGACCGGCTGCGCTGCATCGGCTGCGGCACCTGCCGGGAAAACTGCCCCCGGGGAGCTCTGCTTTTCACTGAAAAGGGAATAGTATTTTCTCCGGATTGCCAGGGCTGTCTCACCTGCGTCGGGGTCTGCCCGGCCACGGCCATCCGGGCCATTGGCGAGGAGATTAGTGTTGATGAACTCCTGGCCAGGCTGCTCCAGGACCGCCCCTTTTACCGGAATTCCGGGGGCGGGGTCACCTTCTCGGGGGGGAGTGCCTGCTGCAGCACGAATTCCTGCTGAATATGCTACCCCGCCTGCAGGAGGAGGGCATTCACGTGTGCCTGGATACCTGCGGTCACATTAGCCATGAAATATTCCGGGAAGTAGTGCCCCGGGCCCAGCTGGTACTCTACGATCTTAAAATTTTTAACGAGGAGAGGCATCGCCTCCATACCGGCGTCTCCAACAGGCTCATCCTGGAAAATGCCTGCTGGCTGGGGCGCAGCGGCATTCCCGTCTGGATCAGGGTACCGGTAATCCCGGGCTATACTGACGATGCAGGGAACATCAGGGACATAGCCCTCTTTATTAAGGAAAATCTCCCGGCGGCGGAGCGGATTGACCTCCTGGGCTACAACGACATTTGCGCCGCCGATTACGAGAAGCTGCAGCTGGATTTCCCCCTTAAAGGCACCGCGCGGGTTAAGGAGAGCACGATGATGGATTTGCGCCGGATCATGGAGATGTCCGGCGTCAAGAATATTACTGTTTCAAATTATGAACAGGGGGTGTAACCATGCTCAGCGAGAAGCAGGCGGAGCTGTTGAATCACATGTTAAACCCCAAGTTTTTTGCCACCATGGACCGCCGGGGCAACCCCAACTTGGTGGTGATCACCTGCACCGAGTTTTACCAGGGAGATATTATTTTCGGAAATCTCTTTTTATGGAAGACAGCCCGGAACCTGAAGGAGAACCCGCAGGTAACCTTGCTGGTCATGGATCAGAAATTGAACTATTTTGTGGTGGAGGGCTTGTTTGACCGTTTCGAGGAGTCGGGCCCCCTGCTGGAGCGAATCAATCGCAGTGACTTGGTCCGCTACAATGCCTATACCGGCATCAGGAGCGCCGGGGTCATCAAGATAAAATCGGTTACTCCGCTAAAGAAATACCCTCTTTTAAAAGTCCTGGGCGGCTTTGTGGAAACCCGCCTGCTGTCCAGGGGAAAGCCCAACTTCCCCGCCAATGTGGGGCAGGTCTACTCCCGGCTGATGAGCCTCAAGGTGGTGGCCTACAACGTTGACGGCAGGCTTATTGTAGACATAATTCCCGGAATGGGGGTCAAGGGCGACTACCTGGTGCCGGCCCTCAAGTTGCCGGAGGGGACCCGCTATGCCGCCAGCGTGATCACGCCCGACGTGATCTCCTTCCAGGTTAAAGGGATCATCGATCCCCGGGGTTTAAGGGTTGAAGAAATATACGCCGCCGGCCCGCCGGTAACGGGAAAACTGATCTACCGGCTTGCCGGCGCCGAAGCCGCCGGCTAAAATGGAACAAGTGGGACAGGAGGGACGTACCTTTTTGTCCCAGAATGCGGCGTTAATCGTCCCCGCCGGGATTGCGGCGCTCCAGTTTATAGCGGTTGAATTGCTCCATGACGGCTGGATTGGCCTGGAGGAATTTATAGAGGAGCTTGATCTTGTGAAAGGCGTTTAAACTGAGGTGGTGCTCGATCATCTCCGTATCGCGCAGCAAAAAGGGCTCTTTCACGCCAATGAGCTTTAAGAAGTTTTCGATGAGGGTGTGCCGCTTGAGAAGAAAGCGGCCCATTCTCTTCCCCTTTTCGGTTAGCCGGATGAGGCCGTATTTTTCATAGTTCAGCAGCCCCAGGTGGGCCAGCTTCTGAACGGTCTTGGTGACAGAGGGGGCCTGCACGTTCAGCTGGGCCGCCAGCTGGCTTGTGCGGGCGTGGCCCTCCTGGAGATGGCTGCGGTAGATCATCTCCAGGTAATCCTCCATGCTGGGCGTCATCTGCTGCCGATCCTGCATCATCAGGTACCCGCGAAAGGTGTAAAATTCCCGGTTGCCGGTCATTGTTAATGCTCCCCGCAGCGCCGCAGTGCCGCCTGTGGCATTGCTTTTGTTACGGCATATATTAGCCCAGAGAAAATCTTTTTCCCGCGGCTAGCTTATGTTGCTGCAGGAAAAAGTGCGACTTTTCAAGGGGGCGGGAAAAATGACGCGGGAGCTGATGCCGCTGCACGAGCTGCCCGTTGGCTGCACCGGCAAGGTGATGCAGATAAAGGCAACCGGCGCCATCAGGCGTAGAATGCTGGACCTGGGGCTCACCTTCAGCGCCGAGGTGGCCGCTCTTCAAAAAAGCCCCTCCGGTGACCCCACGGCGTACTTAATTCGCGGGGCCGTGATTGCCCTGCGCGCGCAGGATGCTGCACAAATACTTATCACCCCGGCACATTAAACCCGCTAGGAGCGTCGGGCCATGCGTCTTGTGAAACCGCCGGCGGGTATAAAGTTTTCCGGGGATGATTCCCGGAGCGAGGCAGGCCGTGGAGGGCCCATTGTCGTTGCCCTGGCCGGCAATCCCAATACCGGGAAAAGCACTGTTTTTAACAGCCTCACCGGGATGAAGCAGCATACCGGGAACTGGAGCGGGAAGACGGTGGCCCATGCCCGGGGAAGATACAGCTACCGCGGGCAGGATTACCTGCTGGTGGATCTGCCCGGCAGCTATTCCCTGCTTGCCGCCTCGGCGGAGGAGGAGGTGGCCCGGGACTACATCTGCTTTGAGCGTCCAGACGTCACTGTGGTGGTAGCCGACGCCACCTGCCTGGAGCGTAACTTAAACCTGGTGCTGCAGATCCTTGAAATTACTTCCCGCGTGGTAGTCTGTGTAAATCTGATCG
>JAAZIN010000161.1 GCA_012800855.1 Bacillota bacterium | reverse complement strand
TTCTCTCCTCCTCGTTGAGGCGAGCCCCGCGTTTCTCCCATCATTATAGCATCTTTTCCCCCTGTCATCCCACAGCAATGTCTAAGAGAGACAGATAATGGCAATAATAGGGGTGAGGAGGGAAAAAAGTGCTGCCCAACAAAGTCAAGCTCAGCGGGGTCAACACCTTCAAGCTGGCGGTGCTGTCGGCGGAGGAGATGAAAGAGCTTTTCCGCCGCGTGAAAAAGGGCGATCCCGAGGCTAGGGAAGCCCTGGTGCGGGGCAACCTGCGCCTGGTTTTGAGCATTCTGCAGCGCTTTAAAAACCGGGGCGAGTCGCTGGACGATCTCTTCCAGGTTGGCTGCATCGGCCTGCTCAAGGCCATTGACAATTTTGAGCTGGATCATGAGGTTAACTTTTCCACCTATGCCGTCCCCATGGTCATGGGAGAGATCAAGCGCTACCTGCGGGACAACAACAGCATCCATATCAGCCGCTCCATCAAGAGCCTCGCCCAGCGGGTCCTCCAGACACGGGAGGAGCTGCTGAAGCAGAACCACCGCGAGCCCAACCTCAGTGAAATTGCCGCGGCCCTGGATATGACCACGGAAGAAGTGGTTTTTGCCTTCAACGCCGCCCAGGAGCCGCTTTCCCTCTACGATCCCGTCTTTCGCGACAGCACCGATCCCGTTTACGTCATGGACCTCATCAGCGACCAGTCCGACAGTTCCGAGAAATGGCTGGAGAATATTGCCCTGCAGGAGGCACTGGATAAGCTTGATCCCCGGGAGAAAAAGATCATCGAGGCGCGCTTTTTTGAAGGGAAAACCCAGGTGGAAATTGCCCGGCAGGTGGGCATCTCCCAGGCCCAGGTCTCCCGCATAGAGAAGGCCGCCCTGGAGATGATTCGCCGCCACTACAAGCAGGAGTGCAGCCCGGAGGAGAAAAGCGGTGAAGATAAAAAGGAATCTTAAGAAATGGCCGCTGCTTCTTGCCTTTTTCATCATTTTTCTGTCCCTGCCCGCTACCCTGCTCGGCCGCTCTTTCATGGAAGGGGAAGGCGGCGGCTGGCAGATCCATGCCGAGGAACCCGTAGTGAGGCTGCACGTGCGGGCCTCGGGCGACAGCCCGGCGGAGCAGCGCTTTAAAATGGCCGTGGCCTCGCAGGTGCAGCGGCTCCTGTCGGCTATGAGGCCCCCGGAAGTGAACAGCTGCGAAGCCTACCTGGAGTTTTTGCAGGGCTGCCTTCCCGGACTTGAACAAGACCTCCGCGAATGGGCCGCCACAGAGGCTGGCGAGGCGAGCATTGAAGTGCGCCTGGCCGAAGAGATGTTTCCCCTGCGTACCTACGGGCGTCACGTCTACCCGGCGGGAAAGTACACCGCCTTGACCGTAACCATCGGCGAGGGTGCCGGCGAAAACTGGTGGTGCCTCCTATTCCCCTCCCTCTGCCTCCCACCGGCAACTGCCGCAGACGAGGAGATATCCGGCCGCGAACCAAAGGCGTTTTCTCAGCCCTCCGGAACAGGGTTGGACGGAGCGCTGTATTTTAGCGCTCCCCCCGCATCGGAGGGGCGAAGGCAGCCTGCCGCTCCCAGCCGGTGGCGCTTCCGGCTTTGGGAGTTAATCTGGCAGCCGGGCCGTCATTTCATTGAAAAAGCAGGACGGATCTTCTATAATTAATTCTACCTGGATAGAAAAATATATGTCACATTTTAGGAGGTTGGGGCGTGGATTGGCGAGAATACTTCCAGTTCGCCTTCATCTCGGTGGGAGGCCTGGGGCTTTTTTTATTTGGCATTCACATGATGGCGACTGGCATGCAGAAGGCGGCGGGAGACAGGCTGCGCCGGGTTCTCGAGGTGCTGACCACCCGCCCGCTTATCGGTGTTCTGACCGGTGTTTTGATTACCATGCTTATCCAGAGCAGCAGTGCCACTACAGTCATGGTTGTCGGTTTTGCCAATGCAGGCTTGATTACCCTTTCCCAGGCGATCAGTGTGATTATTGGGGCGAACATCGGCACTACTGTAACAGCACAGATTATTTCTTTTGAGCTTGAAGCGCTTGCCTACCCGGCCATCGGTTTAGGAGCGCTCATTATCTTTTTCAGCAGGCGCCGGCAGCATCGCTACCTCGGAGAAGCTGTTCTGGGGATGGGTCTTCTATTTCTAGGCATCAGCACCATGTCGGCAGGCTTAAGCCCCTTAAAGGAGCTGGATACCTTCAAAAATATCCTGGTGCAATTCAGCGCTTTCCCCCTGCTGGGTGTACTCGCCGGGGCTGCATTTACCGCTTTAATTCAAAGCAGCAGCGCTTCGACCGGTGTAGTCATTGCTTTAAGCATGCAAGGGATTATTTCATTAAATGAGGCTATCCCCCTCATTCTGGGTTCGAATGTCGGGACCTGTGTTACGGCTTTCATCGCCAGTGCCGG
>JAAZIN010000023.1 GCA_012800855.1 Bacillota bacterium | reverse complement strand
CACATCCATCCCTACAAACGTGGTATAATCCATTGTACTGGCCTCCTTTGTATGTGGCTCTTTAATGGTTTTCCCATTATAACCCACGTCATTGCAAAGCGAGGCCAGCACTACCATTATGTCTACCGGCCCTGGAAAACAGGGGGCCGCTTCTCCAGGAAGGCGCGGGCGCCTTCCTTCTGATCTTCCGTGTCGCAGAGCTGCGCAAAAAGCCTGGCCTCTATTTTGCAGCCTTCTACTACCGTCGTCTCAAGCCCCCGGTTAATCGCCTGCTTGGCCAGCCTAACCGCTATGGGGCCCCGCTGCAGGATCTTGCCGGCAAGCTTGCGGGCCTCGGCCAGCGCCTCGCCCGGGGGAGCCAGCCGGTCGGCCAGGCCAATGCGGTAGGCTTCATCCGCATCGATCATATCGCCGGTAAAGATCATCTCTTTCGCCTTTCCCGGGGCAATGGTGCGGGGCAGCCGCTGGGTGCCGCCGTATCCCGGGAAGATGGCCAGGGTAACCTCCGGCAGGCCCAACCGCGCATTCTCCGCCACCACCCGGATATCGCAGCTGAGCGCCAGCTCCAGCCCTCCGCCCAGGGCAAAGCCATTCACCGCGGCAATTACCGGGGCCGGGAAATCGTCAATTTTCTGGAAGATGGCCTGCCCCCGCCTGCTGAGCTGCTCCCCGTTGGCGCTGCTGAGGGTGGGGAACTCGCTGATATCGGCGCCGGCCACAAAGGCCTTCTCCCCCGCGCCGGTAATGATCACCGCCCCGATGATCTCATCCTGGGCCAGCTGGTCGAACTCCTTCTCCAGTTCATCCATCACCTGCCGGTTCAGGGCGTTCACCGGCGGGTGATCGATGGTTACTATGGCCAGCCGCCCCTCTCTGTCAACCTTTACCAGTTCACCCATCTGCTCAACCTCCTCCGTCATATTGGAAAGGATCCAGGCCCCTCCGGAACCGCCCCGGCGGAGGCCGCACGCCGCTGTGAAAAAAAATAACAGGCGGGGACGCCTGTTATTTTCCAAAAGTACTGGTCCTTTTAATTCAGATTGACATCCTCATTTTTTGGGGAACTTTGCTGCTTATAGACTGGGAACTTGCCCGGTCCCTCTTTCTCTCTATAGCTTCGGACGCGGGTAAAGACCGGCCCGCTCCACGATCTCGGGGACAACCTCCTCCCAGGCAATGGCCATGATATGTACTCCGGCCACTCCCTCGATCTCCTTGAGCTGCTGGATGGTCTCGATGGCGATTTTAAGCCCTTCCTCTTTCTTGTTGGCCGCGCCCTGGAGCCGCTCAATGAGCTCGTCGGGAATGATGATCCCAGAAACGTTGTTTTTCATATACTTGGCCGCTCCCAGGGACTTGATGGGAGTGACCCCGCCGAGGATGGCCACCTTCTTGTGCAAGCCGCGCTCGCGCACCAGCTCCATCCAGCGCTTGAAGCGCTCAATGTCAAAGATGCACTGGGTTTGGATAAAGCTGGCACCCGCGGCGATCTTCTTCTCCAGGCGATCAACGCGGTATTCGAAGGGATCGGCAAAGGGGTTGGCCACCGCGCCGAGGTAGACCTGCAGCGGCGCCTCCAGCTTCTCTCCGCCGATAAATTTGCCCTCGTCCCGCATGTCCTTAAAGGCCTTCAGCAGCTGCATGGAGTCAATATCGAAAACTCCCTTGGCGCCGGGTTCGTTGCCGAATTTCTGGTGGTCGCCGGAGAGGCAGAGAACGTTCTTTACGCCCAGGGCCACCGCACCAAGCAGATCGCTCTGCAGGGCGATGCGGTTGCGGTCGCGCACGGTCATCTGCACCACCGGCTCCAGCCCCATCTGGATCAGGACCCCGGCCACGCCGATACTGGAGGTGCGCACGATGGCGGTCTGGTTGTCGGTGATATTGAAGGCATCCACATAGTCGCGCATGGCCTCGGCGTGTTCCTTGAGCTGAGTCAGGTCAGCGCTCTTCGGAGGGCCCAGTTCTCCCGTCACGGCAAAATGCCCACTATTGATTACCTTTTCAAGATTGCTTCCCGCTAGCAAGTCTGACATCCTCCCTTACTATGGTCCTTGGGCCTCCATGGTGAGAGGAAGACCAGTCTTTGGGCGGCTGGATCTCTTTAAGCACATCCAGCCGGTTGAGCCTGCTGAGGCGGTCGTGGATGAGGTGCCAGGCGCAGTCCGTATCCTTGCTGATCTCGCACTTGCCCTCCGAAGATCCGCCGCAAGGGCCGTTGAGCAGGCTCTTGGCGCAGCGGGTGATGGGGCAGATCCCCTGCGTCATGTGAAGGACACAGTCGCCGCAGCCGAGGCAGCGCTCGGCCCAGACTCCCTGTTCCGTGGGGTAGCCCATAAACTTGGTATTCAGCCCGGGCAGCACGAGGAGCTCCGGCATGTGCTCCACCAGCGTCTGCACTCCCACGCCGCAGGCGAGGGAGAGAATGACATCAAATTTTTTTAGCCGCTCCGCCACCTGGTCGATAAATTCATACTCGCACTGCCGCTCGATGGTGAAGGCCTCCACAGCGACGTCTTGCTTATCTTTCTTGCGCTTGATGGAGATGGCCGCCGCCAGCTCCTCCGCCTCCTTCTGCCCCCCGGCCATGCACACGGTGACGCAAGTGCCGCAGCCGAGGACGGCTATGCGGCCGTAAGGAGCCAGCATCCCGAAGATCTCTTCGAGAGGTTTCCTTTCTGCAATAATCATTAGTTATCTCACCTTCCCTTCTTTTGCTGCTCAAGCGCTTCCGGCGATGCCGAGTACTACTGCTGCCTTAAACCGGCTGGAAGGAAGCGCCGCCGGCTTCCTTCCAGCCCTTCTTCCCCTAACCCTTCTTAAACACATCGATGTACGAATCGCAGTAGATGTCCATGTTCAGAAGAATGCGGGCCGTGGCCACCGCAGCCATGAGTTCGTCATCGCAGGCATCGGCGATGGCGGCATCGAGGCCGTTGGCCATGGCCATGACGGCAAAGGTGCGGTTAATCAGCTCCCGGTTCTTGGTCCCCTGGGACACGTTGCTCAGCCCCACCACCGTCTTCGGCGGGGGATCGGAGATGAGCTTGATCTGGCGCAGGGTTTCCAGGACTTCGGGGCCGTGATCCTGGGCCACGTTGCAGGGAAGGACGAGGGGATCGATATAGAGGCTGTCAATGGGCACCCCGAAAGCATCGGCGGTAGCAACCAGCTCCATGGCCAGGGCGACGCGGCTCTCGGCATCCTTGGGAATGCCCTCTTCGTTCATGGCCAGGCAGATGACCTCGGCACCATACTCCGCGGCCATGGAGAAGACCCGCTCCATTTTGGGCGCCTCCGCCGGGACGGAGTTGATCATGGCCGGGCGCTTGCAAATTTTCAGCCCCGCCTCAATGGCATCGTACTTGGTGGAATCGAGGCAGAGGGGCAGATCGGTGACCTCCTGGGTCACTTCCACGAGCCACTTCATCGCCGCCACGGGATCGGCGGCGCCGGGGCCGACGTTGATATCAAGGTAGCGGGCACCGTTCTGCTCCTGCTTGCGCGCCCAGTCCTGGATTACGGCACTGTCCTTGTCCCGGATAGCCTTGGCGATATCCTTGAACATGCCGTTTATGCGCTCGCCAATGATAATCACCGGACAAACCTCCTATCTTTTCAGAATTAAACACCTAGTAGCTGTTATCCTGCATGAGCTCGTCAATATTTTTCCTGATCAGCGCCGCCGCGCGCGGATGGCGCATCACCAGGATGTCCATGCCCGCCTGCAGGTAGGCCATGGCCGTCGTCGCCTCCCAGAGGATGGCCCGCTCCTCCTGCTCGCCCCAGCCGGGCGCCTCCTCCGTGGAGGTGTTCGCCTCCTTGGTCCGCCACACTTCGTGGCCGATGTTGCCAATCATGGGCATGGCCAGCATCTTGTCGCCCTGCAGGGCGCCGATGCGCGCCCGCTCCATGATGGAGTAGGTGTACTCAATGCCGTAGCCCAGGGCGGCAATGGTGGGATCGATGACGATCCGCCCGGCCATGGCGGTGCTCATCTCGGCGATAAGGATATTCAGCTGCTTGCAGATATTGATGTCGATGGGCGACTGGGCAATGATGTTATGCTGGTGAGCCATGCAGGCGCTGGTAATGGCCTTGTAGTTCTCGAGCTCGGCCACGCCCAGCAGCAGGTTCTCGCCGGCGGCGGCCTCGGCCACAACAGGGTAGATTAAATTATCTTTCTCCGCCTTGCCGCAGCCAATGACGATGAGGGGAACTCCCACCGCCTCGAGAACCTTCTTCACCGTGGCGGCGCAGTCCTCGGGCGAACTGTCCTTGACGTCGGGATCGGCGCTCCTCAGGCGGACCTGCACCAGGTCGGCGCCGTACTCGTCAACGCATTTCTTCGCCCAGGCCGCCGGATCGGCGTAAACGTCGCCGTAGTATTTCTCCAGGCAGGGATGCCAGTCCTCGGGAACCATATCGTAAATTTCCAGGGCAATAACGGGGCGGTTGGGAATGGCGCCCTCGAAGTGAAGGAAGGGCAGCGCCGACTCGCCGCCAACGGTAATGGTATGGCTGCGCGTTCCGCCCTGTTCTTTCGTGGCCCCCAGGACGACCTCGCCCACCTTGCTTCTATATTTTTCCTTCAGGATTTCTACAGCCATCTTAACGCTCCTCTCTTCTGGAATTCAGGAGTCAAGGCTTAGGCAAAATTCTCCTTGGCAAACTTGGGAATGCCGGAAGCCTCCCGCGGCCCCACCATCACTTCCCAGCCGGAGGCCTCTTCCAGGGCCCCCTTCAGCACGGCCACGTAGCCGGGGATGACAATCTTCCGGTGCTTGACCTTGCTGTCCAGGTCGGCATCCTTCATCGCCTTGGCGATAATCTCGCCGGTAAACTTGTTGTCGGCATAGGCAGTGAGCACGGAAATGCCCCCGGTATCCACGGAGAGAATGTAGCTGGGAATGCGCGAATTCTCCACCTCGCCCTCCACGATGAAGTAGGTGAGGGAGAAGTTGGTGGTGCAGTAAACCGGAGAATTCTCGTTGACCTCGCCCACGGCGTAGAGCTTGGGCTCCACGGCAATGGGCTTCTGCGGATCGGTGAAGAGGTTCTGGCGCCAGGTGAGAAGAGGCAGAAGCTGCTCCTTCTTCGCCGCCTTCAGGACCACGATGGAGGCATACTTGCTCAGGTAGACCCCGGCCTGGACCACCTCTTCAAGGGGATCCTCCTTGGTGGCAAAGGCAATGGTGGGGTAGCCGAAGGGGCGGAACCTCTTGCGCACGGCCAGGCGGCGGATCTGGGTCAGATCGGCGAGGACCTTGCTGGTATCGCGGGCCCCGCTGTCGAGAACCAGCTCCTTGTAGCCCAGCGCAACAATCTTCTCCACCAGCTCCGCCAGCTCGTCCAGGTTCTTGCCGCGGACGGCCAGCGGGCAGCCCTTGGCCTTGGCCAGCTCCACCATCTTCTCGTAGTTGTCCGCCGTGGCGGCGTAGAGGAGCGGCTTGCGATCGGCCACAGCATTGAGCGCCCCTTCCAGGAGGGCGGGATCTTCGCAGAGCAGGATCATGGCCTTGGCCGTCTTGGCAGCCACCGCCTCCACCGCCGCCTTGAACTTGGCCCCGTCGCCGGAGTCGCACTTCACAGCCACCACGTCGGTGACGTAGTGCAGCCCCACGCGATCAAATTCCAGCTCGTCGAAGGCGGACGCTTTGGCTGCCGCGTCCTCGGTGTCGCTGATGAGCACGGCCACGCCGGTGGGATGGAAGAAGCGCTTGTCATGCCGGAACAGCTCCGTCTCGTCGCCCAGCTCGAGCTGGTGCTCCCCTGCGCCCAGCTTGACCAGCTTGATCGGCGGCGCCGCGGCGGAGTCGAGGGCGGCCTTGGCTTCCTCGCTCACGTAGGGGCAGGCGTCCAGCGAAGCCTTGCCGCTGGCCAGAGCCATGGCAAAGGCGAGGCAGGTGGGCGCGCCGCACTCTTTACAGTTGGTTTTCGGCAGGTGCTTGTAAATCTCCAGTCCCGTTAATCCCATGTTCTCGTCTCCTTTCCAAGGGAATTTCTTCACAAGATGGGCTCCGGCTTCATCGTTTCCTCCACCGGAGCTCTTTTCCCCTAAAGCACTACATCAGCGGCTCCATGGTCAAAGCCGGATGCCCTTTCTCTTCCAGGAAGGGGAGGATCTCTTCTGCAGTGGTACCCACGGTTTCATCGGCAATCTTGTCGACGAAATCGGCGCCCAGGCCTTCCTCCTCGGCCCGCTTCCGCAGTTCATCGCCCAGGTATTCCTTCAACTCCTTGGGCATCCAGACCACGCGGGCCAGCCCGCCGTCAGCGCGGATAAACTTGCGGCTGAGCACGTAGGCGCGGCCGTGGCCCATGAAGCCGGGCGTCTGCACCCCGCCGCCGACGGTGCCGGCCAGGGTGGAGAAGGTCATCCCGCAGGGGGTGTCGCCGGTATACTCGCGCGTAGTTATCATGACCCCGTTGGCCTCGGGGAGAATGGCCATGATGCATTCGAAGCAGCCGCAGGAGGTCATGGGCCGGTCCATGAAGCTGTAGATGGAGCATTCCTCAATGGAGCGGTTGGTGTTGAGATAGACATACTCGTTGATGGACTGCCATATTCCCTTGTGCTCGTCAATGAGCCCCTCCTTGCGGATGGGACGGCAGGGCCCGGTGGGGTCGATCTCGTAGGTGGCCTTGGCGTCAAGCCAGCTGACGGCGCCGCAGAGGCCCAGCCGCTCCGGTGTGACCACGCAGCAGTGGTTGGGAGCAAAGGACTGGCAGAGAATGCAGGAGTAGAACTCCTCCACGGCCTCGTCGGTGAGGCCCTTGAGCCTCTCGTCGCGGGCGGCATAGAACTGGCGCGCCCGGGCCAGCTGCTCTTCCACCTTCTCCCTGTCGGTGTAGAGGGTCACCTGGACCCGGTCGACGATGGAGGGAAACTCGTCTTTAAACTTGGCCACGAGGAGATCGCCGAAATGGCGGATCTTGAAGCCCTTGGCCGCCGCATCCTTGCTGATGCGCATCCAGATGGTGTCGCGCTGGGCCATGTGCCAGAGCCCCTCGCCGTAGTTGATGAGGTAGTGGATGCGGCGCTCGAGCACCCCTTCGAAGTCTTTCTGCATCTTCCGCCCAAAGATCTTGACCACGATGCCCAGCGGCAGGGAGCCGCCCTCGGGGACGTCGTCGATCTCGGGCCCGACCACTTCAATCTTGCCGTCTTCGATCTCCTCCTCGCCCACCATCTCCACCAGCTCGAAGGCGGGGGTGCGGCCGCCGCCAAACTCGATGCGCATGTCGCCCTTGCGGATAACCTCGCCCTCAAAGGCCGGCCCCACGGTGATGGGAACGGGGAT
>JAAZIN010000160.1 GCA_012800855.1 Bacillota bacterium | reverse complement strand
GGACTTTCCTCGGGAACAGCCTCGCGGCCTTGTCCCCGCGACTGCCCTGCTTACTCGGGTTATCCCCGGTTGCCGGTACCTAAGTATAACACGCCCCCCCGGGCGTGTCAAAGGCTCACTTTTGCAAACTAGAAGCGCCGGGCAAAGAAGGCCGGCGGCGCTGCGGGAGCTTTACGCTGCCGGGGCACGCTCCGCCTGGAAACTGCTTCCGCTCGCGGCAGCCAGGGAATCGAGAAAATCCAGCACTTCCTGCAAATTTGTTACCGGGACGAGGGTTATTTTATGGGCTGCAGCTTTGGCGGCCTCGTAATTTTCCACCGGCACAAAGAAATACTCCGCGCCTGCCCGCTCCGCGGCGATTACCTTCTGGTAAACCCCGCCGATTTGGCCCACGTTCTCGTCAAGATCCATGGTCCCGGTGCCGGCAATAAGCTTCCCGGCGGTTAGATCTTCTGGAAGAAGCTGGTTTAATATCTCCAGCACAAACATCAACCCTGCGGAAGGCCCGCCGATCATACCCGTTTCAAGTTCAACCTTAAGGGGCAGGACAGGCTTCCAATCGACAGTGGTTATATAAACACCCAGCGCCGGCAGTTCCGGGCTGTCGGGAAGCGGCCCCGTGGTCACGGTCATATTAAGCTCCTCGGAGCCCCGCCGCACTGTCAGCTGGACGGGATCTCCCACCCGCCGGTTCTGCACGGCCGAAATGACCTCGCTGGTCAGGGCCATTTTTTTCCCGTCCACTGCCGTAATGATATCACCTTTTTGAAGAATCCCCTGGGAAGGGCTGTTCTCCAAAAAACCCACCACCATGGCACCCTCGCTGATGATCTCAACGTCGTAGCCAGCCCGCCGCAGGGCAATAACTGAAGCCGTGTCCTTGCTTTCCTGCATCCATTGGTCCAAAAGCCGGCGGTAGTCCCGGAGGTCCATCCCCTGGGGGATCACCGCCGAATAGCGCCTTACTTCTATATGGGGGTGCAGGTATCCGTATATTAAAGACCACAACCTCGCCTGCTGCTGGGTTACGGTCACCAGGTAAAACTTGCCCCGGTCATCCGCATCCGCTCCCTCCACTGCAACTACCTTTGAAAGATCCCGCACTTCACCCGGCTTGATGAGAATAAAATCGGTGGGAATAAAAAAGCCTACCAGGAGCAGGCCAAAAAGAGCAAAATAAAAGAGAACCCTTTCCTGTTTTTTTGCCATTGACTATACCTTCTTTCCCTTACTTGGCCGGCAACGATGCAAGTGCTTGCCGCGCCGCCGTCTCGCCTCTGCTAATGGCCTCCTCAACGCGATGAAATTCAAAGGGTCCAATATCGCTGACATCGGGAGTAATTATTATATCGGCATCCCCGATTAGGGACCGATTAATTTCCCGGGACATGATATCAAGCGATCTGGAGAGCACATCAAATATATGGTTTATACGATAGTTTCCCACATCAACGCCCACATCAACCGCAATCACCAGGTCGGCCCCCATCTCCCTGGCCAGCGAAGCGGGGACGCGCTGTAAGACACCGCCATCCACCAGCAGCCTCTCTCCCATTTTTACCGGGCTGAAAATGCCGGGAATGGCGCATGAAGCGCGTACCGCCCTGGCGACAGGGCCTTCCTTTATAACAATTTTTTCGCCGCTGATGAGATCAACAGCCACCACCGCCAGGGGCAGGGAGAGATCGGCAAAAGTTTTTCTTCCGGTAAGCGTATGCAACACCCGCTCCAGCTTTTCACCGGAGAGCAAGCCCATTCGCGGGAAGGTTGGATCCATCCAGTTGCGGCGAGAGATGCGCTGTGCCAGGCGTTCAACAAATTTGAGATTAAGCCCGCATGCATAGAGCGCTGCAACTACGCTGCCCATGCTGCAGCCGGAGATAAAATCGACCTTTATTCCCTTTTCTTCCAGCACCCTGAGCACGCCGATATGAGCCAGGCCCCGGGCCAGGCCCGCGCCCAAAGCCAAGCCGATTTTTGAATCCTTTAACATGTGACCCCCGCGGTTAAAGTGAAAAGATGTAATAAAGAAGGTAGATGGCTACGGCGCAGGTAAGCGCTCCGCCAATTCGCAAGACCATGAGATAGGCCGGTACCGGAGGAATGTCCTTTGCTTTCCTGCCGATACGAAGCCACCAGAATGTCTTGGGGGATAACAAAGAAACAAGGCCAATGGCAAGAATAATTAAAGCCAGCACAACTGGGCCGGTCCCACCGGGCTGCTGCATCCAACTTTCCTTCCTTCCCGCTTTTTTGATCTTATATTCTTTTATGCTTGCAAATTTCCTCTCAGGGCCGGAGTAAAACAAAAAGCTGGAGGCAAAAAGCGGCAAAGCGGGCCGGCCGGTTGGGGCGGCTTAAAGGCCGCGGAATTTTTGCATGATCAGGTCATAGGCCTCCGGGGGGACCAGGTCTTTGATATCTCCTCCGAAACCGGCGATCTCCTTGACAATGCTGGAGCTCAAGTAAGAGTACTTGCTGTTGGTAACCATGAACAGGGTCTCAACTGTGGGACACAATTTGCGATTAACCAGCGCCATCTGGAACTCAAACTCGAAGTCGGAAATCGCTCTCAGCCCTTTTATAATAATGCGGATGTTATTTTTCTTCACGTAGTCCACCAGCAGGCCGCCGAAATAGTCTATCTCCACGTTGGAATAGCGTGCGGTGCTGCGCCGCAGCATCTCCAGCCTCTCTTCGACGCTGAACATGGTCTGCTTGCGCGGGTTTTCCAAAACAGCTACAATTAAATGGTCCACGATGCTGCTTGTTCTGCTGATAATATCAAGATGGCCCTTGGTAACCGGATCAAAGCTTCCGGGATAAATCGCTTTCTCCATTAGCCGTGCCCCCCTATAATTTATCTGAAAGAATAAAAGGCTAGCGGAGATAAATTCGGTACCGCCCTCCCCAGTTCCTTCTCTTTATCATAAAAATTGAGTTAACTCGCCTTTTTAACAATTTTATTTCTTTATATAATTTTTAAATGAGCCTATTCTTCTTTTCATTTTTCAGCGAAGGAATGCATGCATAAAACGGAAGGCCATTAATCATACTACACAATGAGGCAACAATATTTCCCCATAGCTCTTCCTCCGGTTTCTCCTCTCCCAACCACCGCGAAAGCGGTGACTTTAGCCGCAGGCCGAATCAAAGACCTGCGGTTCTTTTTTTATATCAGTTTGAGGCGAAAAAATAAAGGGCGGGCCGGAGCCCGCCGATGTAAAAATAACGGAAATAAGTGCTACAACTGAGTCGGGCTGGTCGCACCCTTGCCCGCCATCTGCCTTTCGGCGGCCTCAATCATTCTCTTGACCATGATCCCGCCGACATAGCCGTTCTGGCGCGAAGGCAGTGCGCCCAGATCGCCGCTGTAGTCGATCCCCAGCTCGTTGGCCACTTCATACTTGAAATTCTCAAGGGCCTGAGCTGCTTCCCGGACGACGATGCGGTTAGGTCTCCGCGGCATGTGTTTTCACCTCCTTCTCCTTGATGCAATCTTAGTTTGGCATGCAGGCGTCTAATTATGCTTAGAATTGTTTTCAATAAAAATATGATTTTGTTTGCTTTATAAAAGAAGACCTCTCTTGCCAAGGCAAAATATGCCATTTTAAAATTTTTTATATTTGAGCTTGGCCCGGTAATGTGCTAAAATAGGGGGGCATTTATAGTATGCGCACTTAAAAGCGGGAGGATGAGGTGCACGGTGGCTAAGATATGCCAGATCTGCGGTAAAAGCAAGGTTAAAGGTTTTCAGATCAGCCATTCACATATTAAAACAAAGCGGCTGTGGCGCCCTAATATTCACAAGGTAAAAGCGCTGGTCGAGGGAACGCCGCGGCGCATTAACGTATGCACCCGCTGCCTTAAATCGGGACGGGTGGAGCGGGCATTGTAAACCCGCTCACGGCTAGATGAAAGATAAGTCATCGCCTGAGGAAAAAGAAAAGGGCTGTCCTGGAAGGAGGAACAGCCCTTTAAACGTGCTCTTTTAATTTTTAGCGGCGATCGAGGAAGAACTTCTTCGCCTCGTAAACCGCGTCGGCAATTTCCCGGCGCAGGGCATAAGTGTTGATGGGCCTGGTGCTGGTAAGGATGCTTAATCCCTTCAAGGTCTTCTCCAGGGTCTCGCCTTCCAGCGTTCCGGCGAGGATCTCCTTGGCCCAGGTTTCAAGTTTGGGAACCATGTCATTGACCAGGACCTGAGTCATGAACAGCGGGAGACGCGCCGCTTCCTTGCCCTGGCTGGCGATGATTTTCTTGGTCCGGAGCAGAGCGCTTTCCACGGCGAATATCTCCATGGCGATATCAGCCAGCCGCACCAGGATCTCCTGCTCATTGGTCAGCGCTTCACTGAATTTCTGGGCAGCATTTCCGGCAGCCATGAGGAAGAGCTTCTTCATCTTATTCAAGATAAAGTCTTCCCGATCCGGGCTTTCAGCAGGCTCCTCCGCCTCTCTCAGCTTCTTCAACTCCTCACCCAGGCCGAAGACGGCATCCATGAAGGGA
This sequence comes from Bacillota bacterium, assembly GCA_012800855.1. Lineage (GTDB taxonomy): Bacteria > Bacillota > Dethiobacteria > DTU022 > DTU022 > JAAZIN01. Next base: position 2,048 of record JAAZIN010000160.1, on the reverse strand, counting down.
AGCTCGCCCTTAAGAGCTTTCCGCATCAGGGTGCCCGGGATGAGCATGCGGTTGATCTCGTTGGTGCCCTCGAAAATGCGGTTGATGCGGCTGTCGCGATAGGCCCGCTCCACGGGGTACTCCTGGCAGTAGCCGTAGCCGCCGTAGATCTGCACGGCCTCGTCGACGACATAGTCCAGGGCTTCAGAGCAGTAAACCTTGGCGATGGAGCACTCGATGGCATACTCCTGGATGGCTTCCACGATCTTGCTGCTGTCTTCGCCGGCGGCAACCACTTCTTCCAGCTTCTTGTCGATCATGCCGCCAAGCCTGTAAACCAGGCTCTCGGTGGTGTAGATGAGCAGCGCCATCTGGGCGATCTTGTACTTGGTAAGGTTGAAATTGGCGATGGGCTGCTTGAACTGGATGCGCTGCAGGGCATAGTCAACAGCGCTTTCAAGGCCTCTCTTGCAACCGCCCACGCAGCCGGCGCCAAGCTTGAACCGGCCGATGTTAAGGATATTAAAGGCAACCTGGTGCCCTTTTCCTTCTTTCCACAGCATGTTCTCTACGGGCACCTTCACATTTTCCAGGATCACGCTTCGCGTTGAAGAGCCGTGGATGCCCATTTTCTTCTCTTCAGGGCCCAGGGTAACCCCTTCAGAATTGGCATCGACGATGAAAGCGGTAAATCTCTCGCCGTCAATCTTGGCATAGGTAATAATGACATCGGCCCAGGCGGCGTTGGTGATAAAAGTCTTCTCCCCGTTCAGAATGTAGTACTTGCCGTCCTCGGAAAGAGTGGCTACGGTCTTGCAGTTGAGGGCGTCGGAACCGGCTTCGGGCTCGGTTAAAGCGTAGGCGGCAATCAATTCCCCGGTGGCCAGCCCGGGCAGGTACTTCTTCTTCTGCTCTTCCGTGCCGAAGAAAACAATGGGCAGGGTGCCGATACCGGTGTGCGCGCCAAAAGCGGTGGCAAATGATCCCCCGCCGGAGACGCACTCCGTGATGAGCATGGTGGTAATCTTGTCAGCTTCTTCGCCGCCGTATTCCTCGGGAATGTCGCTGCTCAGCAGGCCCAGTTCGCCGGCTTTGCGGAGCAGGCCAACGGTAACTCCTTCTTTTTTCTCCTCGATCTCCTCCGTTTTGGGAACAACTTCATTTTCAATAAAATCCAGAACCGTGTTTTTAATCATCAGGTGTATTTCGTCAAAGTCTTCAGGTGTAAACACTGTCTTCTCGTCGACAGGGCCCAGCAAAAAAGCTCCTCCCTTGATCAACTCACTCATCTTCCGTGTTTCACCCCTTAATCAATATTAAATAATAGAATACTTTTACCTGTGAATATTTTCGCTGGTGAAATAATTTTCCCTGCTTTGTGAAATTTTTAACTTGTAGTTAATATTCCATGTTTCAAGTATATTAAAAAAATAACCCCGACATGTCGGGATTATGTTAAACATGGAGCTTTCTTGAGGCAAATAGCCTAGCTTTTTACGAATATTCCCAGGATGCCTTTTACAAGACCCTTAAGAATGTAGGGCACCTTGATCACGTAAAAGCGCACTGCGGACTCCCTCCTTCGTCCTTCCTGCTTTACCAGTAGTAGCGGTCGTATATGTAAAGCTGCCAGCCGGCCCAGATCAAAAGCGCGCCCAGTAGCAGCGGCCACAGGTACAGCGGAAGCATTCTGATTATGAGAACAGCCCCGCCCACTGCCAGAATGATGCCGCCGCTTTTCCTAAGGAATATGCTCATGCGCCTGGCACCCATCTTTTCTCCTTCCCCCGTGAAAGTATTGCTATTCTACAGAGTGCCCTTTATTATATGCGCCGGCCATAAAAGTGTTAAAGCTCCACTTGCGGACATGCCGGCTACCTATTGCCCTGGGCCAAGAAGCGAAGGATCTCCAATCAAGTCCCAGGCAATAAACAAAATCGAAAACCGCATCTAATTCCTTGCCTGAGCCTAATTTTTATGCTAATATTATCTCGCAGAGCCGTGCCGAAGTGGCGGAACTGGCAGACGCACACGACTCAAAATCGTGCGGGCTCAGCCCATGTGGGTTC
>JAAZIN010000159.1 GCA_012800855.1 Bacillota bacterium | reverse complement strand
GGAGAGATGGCTGAGTTGGTCGAAGGCGCTCGCCTGGAAAGCGAGTAGACGGGGCAAAACCTCGTCTCGTGGGTTCGAATCCCACTCTCTCCGCCATTTTTTTGATTTGGCCGTGCTAGACGGGGAGGTAGCGGTGCCCTGAACCCGCAATCCGCTATAGCGGGGTTGAATTCCTGCCCCCGGTTTCGCAGCTTTCAGGGTCAGCACCGGGCAAGTGGTGTTGAAGGCCCGGTCCCGTGCGGCGCAAACTCATGAACCCCGTCAGGTCCGGGAGGAAGCAGCGGTAAGTGAGACTTTGCGGGTGCCACGGGGCAGCCGGGCTGGAGCCAACTACCCGGCCGGCGCCTGGGGGCGGAGATCAAAGGCAGGTGCACGGCCATACATATGATCAGCCCCGAAATGGAAGTGTCTGCGGATGGCTTACCTGAGCCTCTACCGGCGCCTGCGCCCCTTGACTTTTGCCCAGATCACGGGGCAGGAGCATGTCACCCGCACCTTGAGCCACGCTCTTGCCCGGGGTCAGCTGGCCCATGCCTACCTCTTCTGCGGGCCGCGGGGAACGGGGAAGACAACCACGGCCAAGATCCTTGCCCGCGCGGTCAACTGCGAGCGCTATCCCATCCCCGAGCCTTGCGGGGAATGCACCTCCTGCCGCAATATTGCCTCTGGCGTTTCGCTTGACGTCATCGAAATGGATGCCGCTTCCAACCGCGGTATTGACGAGATCCGCGAACTGCGGGAGAGGACGCGCTACGCCAGCGGGGAGAGCCGCTACAAGGTTTACATCATCGACGAGGCGCACATGCTCACCAACGAGGCCTGCAACGCCTTCCTGAAAACCCTGGAGGAGCCGCCGCCAGGGGTCATTTTCATCCTGGCGACAACGGACCCCTCGCGCCTCCCCCCCACCATTGTTTCTCGCTGCCAGCGCTTTGACTTCCACCTGCTCACGGTGGAGCAGATTGGGGAACGGCTCCGCCGGGCGGTGGCTGAAGAGGGCTGGCAGGCCGAAGAGGAGGCGCTGCGCCTCATCGCCCGCCTCGCCGAAGGCTCCATGCGGGACGCCCTGGGGCTCCTGGAGCAGTGCGGCACCTACGGTGAAGAGACGATCACCGCAGAGCACGTGCGCGCCCTCACCGGGGTGACGCGGGTGGAGACCATCGGCGCACTAATCGAGGCGCTGGCGACGGGCGACCTGGAGGCTGGGCTGCAGACGCTGCAGGAGATTGTTTACGGCGGGCGGGACCTGGCCCTCCTGCTGCGGGATCTCACCTTTTTCTTTAGCCGCCTCCTTCTGGCGGGGAGTTCGGGCCGGCTGCAGCTGGAGGAGAGCTACTACGGTTTTGCCGGTCTCCTGAAGCAGTACCGTGGCCGTTTTTCCCGCGAAGCGCTGCTGGACCTGGTGGAACTGCTCCACGAGCTTGCCGGCGAGCTGCGCTACGCCCATTACCCGCAGTTTGTCCTGGAGGTGGGGTTGATCCGGATGATGCGGCTGCTTCACCGCGAAGCGCGGCAGCCCGATACGGCGGCGCCTCCACCGCCGGCGGAGCGGCCCCGGGCCAGGGAAGCGGCTGTCAAGGCCGTCAAGACGGCGACGGGCCAGGCCGGGCCGCCTTCGAAGAGGGGACCGGGCAAGGAGCCGCCGGCCAGGCCCGAGACTAAGACGGCCGCGGCGCAGGAGGCGGCTGCCGTTGCCGCGGACTGGTGGGAACGGCTCCTCGTTGAGGTTAAAAAGCAGAACAAGGCCACCTTCCGGCACCTCAACGCCGCCTGTGCGCATTCCCTGGAAGGGAACCTGCTCATTCTCACCTATTACCGCGGCGATTTTGCCGGCGAGCGCATCCAGGAGAAGGAGCACCGGGGCATCGTGGAAGAAGGCTGCCGCAGGCTCCTGAAGCGGCCGCTGCAGCTGCAGGTGCGCTACGGCGGGGAGCCGCCGGAAAGCGTCGCCGGCGAAGAGATGCCGCAGCCAAAGGACAGCGAAGCGTCATACAGCTTTGAAGAAGTGGAGAAGCTTTTTCCCGGAGAGGTTTTTGAGCTCTAGTGAAAAGGAGGCCTGCAGATGAAAGGCGGCATGAATAAAATTTTAAAGCAGGTTCAGAAGGCACAGGCGGAAATGGCCAGGATGCAGGAGCGGCTGGGCGAGATCACCGTGCAGAGCAGCAGCGGCGGCGGCGCCGTTAAAGCCGAGATGAACGGGCACAAGGAGTTGCTGTCGCTGGAGATTGACCCGGAGGTGCTCAGCGAAGAGAACCGCGAGATGCTTGAAGACCTCATCCTGGCCGCGGTCAACGAGGCTTCCAAAAAGGTGGATGAAATGATCAGCCAGGAGATGCAGAAGCTTGCCGGCGGCCTCAACCTGCCCCCGGGCATGTTTTAGCATAGAAGCGCGGCCGCCGCAAGGAGCAAGGAGTCGCCGATGAGTTTTCCCGAACCGCTGCAGAAACTGATTGATGAATTTTCCCGCTTCCCGGGCATTGGGCCGAAGACGGCCCAGCGCTTATCCTTCTTTCTTTTAAGCCGGCCGCGCGAAGAAGCGGCCGCCCTGGCCAGGGCCATCCTGGAGGCGAAGGATAAGCTCTTTTTCTGCTCGCTCTGCGGCTGCCTCACGGAGAAGGATCCCTGCCGCTACTGCAGCGACCCGCGCCGCGATCAGAAGCTCTTCTGCGTGGTGCAGGAGCCCCGCGATGTGCTGCGGTTGGAGCAGACGGGGCATTACCACGGCCTCTACCATGTTTTGCATGGGGCTCTCTCGCCGCTGGACGGGCTGGGCCCGGAAGAGCTCCGGCTGCCGCAGCTGCTGCAGCGGCTGGTGGAGAAGGAGGCCGAGGAGCTCATCGTGGCCACCAATCCCAACGTGGAAGGGGACGCCACCGCCGCCTACATTGCCAGCTTGGTCAAGCCCCTTAACATTAAGGTCACGCGCATCGCCTTCGGGCTTCCCGTGGGCGGCGACCTGGAGTATGCCGACGATCTAACCCTAAGCCGCGCCCTGGAGGGGCGGCGGGAGATGTAGCCCCCGCGCTAGTGGTGCAGCTGCGCCTCGTCCTCCCAGAGGTGCTCGCAGCAGACGGCGCCGTGCACGGGAGCGAGGTAATCCAGGCGCTCCAGGGTGCAGCGCCCCTCGCGCTGGTACTTGCACTTCTCCTGGCATTGCAGCCTCTCCTCCTCCATTAACACCACCCCACCTTTAATTTACCCTTAGTTTACACCGCTCGCCGGAGAATAAATCCGGCAGCCGGAATTTCTAACATTACCTGAATCTATTCAGCGCCGGTTGCAGCGCTAAGGGCGGCACCGTATTGTTTGCCGGTACGCCCCGCGCGGCCCGTGGGCCGCTCCTGTCTCATCCAGGGGCCATGGGGCATCGTAAAATTTTGCAGGGGCCGGGCATGCCCGGCTCGCTGAAAGTTCCCCTTTGGCAAAGAGGGCGCCTCTCATCTAAAAACCCCGCCGTATAAGCAAGCCTGCCAGAAGCAAGCCCTTTGCCGGGAAGATTCTGCATAGTTCTTCCTCCGCTGGGGATTAATATTTTCCAGGATGGAGGCATAGATTTCTTAGGAGGTAGAACATGCTGAAAATGCTGGCAGGTTTTTGGGGGAAAGTAAGGGCCTACCTTTTCCCCTCCGAGGAAAAAGCTAGCCCGCAGCAGCAGGAAGACTACTTTTCCCTGGTGGAGCAGGCCCGGCTGGAGTGGCATAAGGCCAAGGATGCATTTGACCAGGTTAGCGACCCGGAGTTGATCGATCACGCCGTCTACAACCTGGAAGCGGCGGAGCGGCGCTATATCTACCTGTTGAAGAAGGCGAAGGAAGAGGGGGTTAATCTTTACGGCGCGGAAAGGGGGAAATAGCCATGCCGCAGGAGCTGGACTGGAACTTAATTGCGGCGGCCATGTTCGGCCTGGCCATGTTCTATTTCCTGGTGCGGGTTTTCTACCGGCCGCTGAAGTTTCTTCTGCGGCTGCTGCTTTCCACGGTCCTAGGGGGGGTCATCATCTATCTCTATAATTTTGCCGGGGCCCTTTGGGGGCTGGCCGTGGGGCTCAACGTCATCAGCGCCTTCATTGTCGGGGTGATGGGGCTGCCCGGCCTGGGGGCGCTCATTGGGTTGAAATACCTGCTGCGCTGAAGCGGCGGCCGCAGCCGGGGGGAGCTACCCCCGGTTTTTTTTTTATGTATTTTATCTCGCCCGCGGGAAAAACTGAGAAAGGCAACAACATCTAGGGGGCGGGCTGATTTCATGGCCAAAGCAGCGGAGCTGGAAAGCCGCGCCTTCATCACCGGGAACGAGGTCGTGGCGCGGGCGGCGCTGGCTGCCGGGGCGGACTGCATGTTCGGCTACCCCATCACGCCGCAGAACGAGATCATGCATCACTGGCGCCGGCTGGCGCCGCAGCAGGGCCGCCTTTTCATGCAAACAGAAGATGAGCTTTCCGCCGGTTTTGCCACCATCGGGGCCGTCATTGGCGGGAAGGCGTGCTTTTCGGCCACCGCCGGGCCGGGCACCGTTCTCTTCCAGGAGCCGCTTTCCATGGCCGAGATGATGCGCCTGCCGGTGGTCGTGGTCGTACAGCAGCGCGGCGGCCCCTCTACGGCCACGGTGATCTACTCGCAGCAGGAGCTTAACCTGGTCTGCTTCGGCGGCAACGGGGAGGGGCTCCGCCTGGTCTACTCCACCGGCAGCCACCAGGAGCTCTACGACTACACCATTAAGGCCTTTCACATGGCCTGGCGCTACCGCTTCCCCACCTTTGTCCTGGGCGACGGCTACCAGGCGAAGATGCGGGAGCCGCTGCAGCTTTACGATCCCGCGGAGCGCGGCTTCGGGCCCATTCCCAAGGAGCCCATCTTCGGCTCGGTGAGGGGCGAAGGGGAGAAGCCGCTGCTGCACCTGCGCAATTCCTTCAGCGTGGAGGAGGAGCTAAGCGAGGTGCTGGGCCGCCACCTCGAGGATTATGCCCGGGCGGCGCCGGAGCTGGTGGAGCACGAATTCCTGGGCGGGGCCGGCGGGGAGCTTCTGGTCGTGGCCCATGGCATCGTTGGCCGGGCGGCGCGCCAGGCGGTGCGGGAACTGCGCGCGGCGGGGCGCCGGGTTAACTTCTTCCGCCCCATCACCCTGCGCCCCTTCCCCGAGGAGGCCCTGCGCCAGGCGCTGGAGATGAGCGGCGGGGCCGTGCTCGTGGCGGAATCGGCGCAGGGGCAGCTGGGGAAGCTGGTCCGCCTGGCCGCGGCGGAGTGGGGGCGGCCCCGCTACCGCACCCTCTACCGCCCCGGGGTGGGGATTACGGCGGAGGATATCGCAGCGGAGATCGAGGAGGCTATCCTGGCATGAGCGAGCTCTCCATGCCCCGCTGCTGGAACCGGGAGAGCAAGCCACACCGCTTCTGCCCCGGATGCGGCCACGGCCTTGTTTTGAAGGCGCTGGGCCTGGCCATCGACGAGCTGGGGCTGGAGGAGCGCGTCGTCTTCGCCTGCGACATCGGCTGCTCCCTGCTGGCCTGGGATTTCTTCACCTTTCCCTGCCTGCAAACGCACCACGGCCGCACCATCCCCGTGATGGTGGGGCTGAAGCGGGCCCGCCCCGAGCTAGTGGCCGTGGCCTACATGGGCGACGGTGGCGGCTACGCCATCGGGCTGCAGCACCTGGTCAGCGCGGCGCTGCGCGACGATCCCATTACCGCCGTCCTGGTGAACAACACCGTTTATGCCATGACCGGGGGGCAAATGGCCCCGACAACCCTGTTGGGGCAGAAGACGGAGACCACCCCCTTCGGGCGTGACGAGGCGGAGACGGGACGACCCTTCAAGGGGCCGGAGACGCTGTCCGCGGTGGCCCACCCCCAAGCCTACCTGGCCCGGGGGACGGTGGCGCAGGTGCTGCGCCTGAAAAACGAGCTCAAGCGGGGCCTGGAAAGGCAGCTGCAGGGTCATTTCGCCTTCATCGAAGCCCTCTCTACCTGCCCCACCAACTGGCGCACCAACGCCGCCGCCACCTGGGCCTTCCTGGAGCAGGATATGAGCAGCTTTTACCGCCCCGGCGAGGTGGCCGTTATGGCCGGGAAGGAGGACTAAGATGCGTCCCTGGAAGATTGTGGCCGCCGGGGAGGGTGGCCAGGGCATCCAGGCGCTGGCGGAGACGCTGGCCCTGGCCGCCTACCGCGCCGGACTTCAATCCCTCTACATCCCCAACTTTGGCATCGAGCAGCGCGGCGGGGTTTCCCTGGCCTTTGTCCAGATCTCGCCGGCTCCCATCGGCTCGCCCAAGTTCCTGCGGGCCGACCTGGTGGCCGCCCTGAGCCCCCGAGCCCTGCGCCGCAGTGGGCAGTACCTCGGCCCGGAGACGTTTCTTCTCTACGACAACTCCCTCATCGACGCGCCGCAGATCTCCGACGAGGTGGTGGGGCTGCAGTCTTACGACACCATCGCCCCGGAGGCCTTTGCCGAGAGGAGCAGCTACCGCGACCGGCGGCCGGCGGTGGAGGCGCCATCCCGCTGCCTTGTTGCCGTGGCCGCATCGGACCTGGCGCGGCAGCGGCTGCACCCGCGCGTCTTTAACATGATCATCCTGGGAGCCATCGTGGAGATTACCGGCGCCGTGACGCTGGAGCAGGTCAAGGAGGCGCTGGAGGAGAAGCTGGATCGCCGCTTTAAGAAAGATCCGCGGCTGCGGGAGCATAATTTTGCCGCGCTGGAGCTGGGCGCCGCCGCGGTGAAGGAAAAAGCAACTGCGCAAGCCTAGGAGGGAGCAGATGAGCAAGAGCTTTGTCCGCTTTGGGGCGGAAAATGAAAAGGCCTACTTCTACATTTCGCCCGACCTCTGCAAGGGATGCGGCCTCTGCATTGAGAAATGCCCCTCCCAGGTTATCGACTGGTCCACCCGCATCGGCATTTACGGCACTCCCATCGTCGAGCCGAAGTGGATGGAGCGCTGCACCGGCTGCAAGCTCTGCCAGTATTTCTGCCCCGACGCCGCCATCGACATCCTGCGCAAGAAAAAGGAAAAGGAAAAAGAGCCGCTGCAGGCGAAATAAGCCGGCAGGCGGCGTCCCGCCCCCTGCTAGCCGAGGCTTTGCTGCATCGCTGCCACCACCAGGGCGGGGAGGTGGGCGTAGTCCTCCGTGGGCAGGTAGGAGGCTGCCTGCGCGTCGAAGAGGATGGCCGCCGAGGGCGGCAGCTCGTCGTCTCCCGGCCAGAGGGTGAAGTTGAGCGGCACCCGCGGGAAGACGGGGATGACCATGGCGGTGCCGCCGCCCTCGAGGCGGCGTCCGCCGAGGGCGGTAGCGGCGCGGACAAAGGCCTCCGGGTCGGAGCCGAAGGCCTTTAAAAAAGGAAGCACGGCGCGGCGCCGGAAGGGTTCCATGTAGATGTCGCCGCCCGGGAGATGCCGGTAGGAGATCCAGCGGCCGCTGAGAGGGCTGCCGTCGGCGGTGACGAGGTAGTGCAGGATCAGGATGGCGTGATAGAGCGGGGCCTCTTCGCCGCCGGGTCCGGCCACTTCACCGCCTGGATGGTAGACGCGGTAGGCGCGGTTGAGAAAGGGAACGGTGAAGCAGCCTGCTCCCGCCTCGAAGGACACGGCCGCGTTGCCGGCGATGGCGGCGGGATCCCGCACCGCCAGCTTTTTTACCGCCTCGCTGCGGGCCACCTCCAGGTTGAAGTAGCCGCCTTTGGGAGGGGGTGGTTTCATGAGGGGAACACCTCCAGAATAGCGCCAATATTATGCCCGAGGGAGAGAGAGAATTGCCCGGAAAGATCTACCTTGTCAGCGCCTGCCTCCTGGGTCTGCCCACCCGCTATGACGGCGGCGACAACCGCTGCCCCTCCCTGCTCCGGCTGGGCCGGCGATGCCGCCTTATCCCGGTCTGCCCCGAGCAGCTGGGCGGGCTGCCCACGCCGCGGCGGCCGGCCGAGATCTGTGGCGGCGACGGCCATGCCGTGCTGCGGGGAGAAGCGGCGGTGAAAGACTCCGCCGGGCGCGACGTAACGGAGCAGTTTTTGCGCGGCGCCGCCGCCGCGCTCAAGCTGGCGCGGCTTTTCGGCGCTGCGGGGGCCATCCTTAAGTGGGGCAGCCCCTCCTGCGGCAGCGGCCTCATTCGCGACGGCTCCTTCAGCGGCCGCCGCCGCGTGGGAGACGGCGTCACCGCGGCGCTGCTGAAGCGACACGGCATCCCCGTCTACAGCGAGAGAAAGCTTCCCTTCAGGCGGCGCCGATCTGCTTCAGGAAAGAGGCGATGGCTTCGTTGACCTTCTGCGGGGTCTCCAGCATGACCATGTGCCCGGCGCACTCCACCTCTACCATCTCCGCCCGCGGCAGCCGCTCCAGCATGTAGCGGCTGAACTTGGGCGGGGTCATGCGGTCCTCCCGGCCGCAGATAAGCAGCACCGGCGGCTTGATTTCGGAGAGCCGCTCCATGAAGTCAAAGCTGCTGCAGGCGGTGAAGTCGGCAAAAAAGGTCTGCGGCGGCACCCCGGCCATCTCCCGCCGCGCCTGCTCCAGCAGCTCCGCCGGGGCGGCGGGGCCGTAGGCGTAGTCGATCATCTCCGCGGGAAGCTGACCGCTGCGGGCGGCCTCCAGGAATGACGGCGCCACCCGCAGGCGGGCTCCGCTGGCGACAATGATGAGGCCGCGCAGGCTGTCGCCGAAATGAAGGGCGTAGTCCAGCGCGACGGCTCCGCCCATGGAGTGCCCGGCGAGGACGGGCTGTTCCAGGCCCAGTGCCGCGCAGAAGCGGCGGAGGAACTCACGGTAGGCGTCAATCTCGGCGGCGGGCTCGCCTTCCGAGTCCCCGTGGCCCGGCAGGTCTACGGCCAGCGTTGCCGCCACCCCTTTAAGGCCCTCCAGCTGGTAAAGCCAGTGCCGGTGGCTGCCCCCGGCGCCGTGGCAGAAGAGCAGCGCCGGCTTGCCGGGGGCAGGGGTACCGGCATAAAAATATGAGCGGCCCATAATCTCAACCCGGGGCATAAATTACGCCTCCTTTAATTAAATCCTCTAATTCTTCTTGCAGTTCCAAAATCCTTTTTCTGCTTGCGGCGTTAGTGTAAAATT
>JAAZIN010000158.1 GCA_012800855.1 Bacillota bacterium | reverse complement strand
CTACGCAATTGAGAGGTAAGCCCCCCTTTGGAAAAGGGGGGTTTTCTTTAGCGTGGCTGGAAGAGGAGCTTGCGCTCCAGCGACTTGATCGCCGTTGGGTCAAAAAGGCGCTCCTTGTATTCCATCCCCAGCCACATTTCCAACTGGTCATCATAGTGCCTGCTCCTAAAATGGCCCGAATTGCCGATGGCCAGCACATCATAGGCGGTATGATCAGAGAGGTCAATGACGTAGCGCCAGGGGGCGCCTCCGTAAACGTCGTAGGGCAGCTCCTCCGGCCGCGGGGTAAATCCCATCATTCCCGGGGTAGAGTAGCTCCCGCCCACGGGGAAGGGGCCGCGGTTATATTTGCTCTTGCTCACATCGTCTCCTATGTAATGATTAAAGGTCAAGGTGTGAAGGTCTCCCCAGCGCCACTTCTCCACCTTGTCGCCCAATTTCTCCTGCAAAATGCTTACCGTTTTCCGGAAGGCCTGCTGCACGGCCAGGTCGGGGTCATCTGTCCAGCTGCTCTCCCCGGTCATGAGAATCCGGTCGAGCACATCCAGGATGGAGTTATATTCAAAAAAGCGCTCAAGCAACTCCTCTGAAACGTGAGGCCCAAAGATCTCCTTGCCAATAAGGGGATAGAGAGTATGGAATATCGCCGCTCCGGGGGAATCGACGGCGTCAACGGGATTCACCCCGTAGCGCTCCAGCTCGGCCAGGGCGCTTGCTTCCATCTCGCTCAACTCCGCACCCGCCAGCCTCTGCAGCAGCACCGGGACCATCGTCTCAGCATGCTGGTTGTAAAAGCTGGCCTGCACCGCCATCATATCCTCCAGGGTCAGTTCGCTGCGCCCCTCCAGTTGGTGCAGGATGGATAGGGCCCGCCCCGGCGGCACCCACTCGTAAGTCAGGTGATAGGGATAATCATCGCCCACCACCTTATGATTGGCAGTAACGATGAGCCCCGCCGGCGGGTTGTAAAGCGAGGGGATCTCTTCCCAGGGAACAAAGCCTTCCCAGGCGTATTCATCCGTCCAGCCCGGCACTGGCAGTAGCCCGTTGCCCGCCTCCTGGTGGCTCCTGCTGCGGATGGGGAAGAGGCCGTTGGCCAGGTAGCCGATATTTCCCTCCACGTCGGCAAAGACAAAATTCTGAGCCGGGGCCATGAAATTCGTCAGGGCGGCGCGAAACTCTTCAAAGTTGGTGGCCCGGATCATCCCAAGCATGGCCTCCGCCTCCAGGGTGGCGTCCAGGCCGGTCCATCGCAACGCCAGCGGCCTTTCCAGGCCAACCATGTCGGAGATTACGGGCCCGTGATGCAGGGTTTCCCTGATGCGAAGCGGAACATCCTCGCCGCCCCGGACCTTGATCACTTCATCATAAACCTTCGCCCGGCACCACTCGCCGTTGTACAGGTAAAGAGTGTCATCATCCTCCTTAAACTTGATCTCGTAGAGATCCATGACGTCGGGGTTTACATTGGTCTCACCCCAGGCTATATGTTCATTAAAGCCGGCAATAACCCCGGGAATGCCGGGAAAGATGACCCCGGTAACGCTGTATTCAGGGACAGAGAGATAATTGGCATACCAGATGGGAGGCAGATCGAGCGTGAGATGCATATCGTTGGCCAGCAAAGCGCCTCCCGTGGCGCTATGTTCAGGCGCCACCACCCAGTTGTTTGAACCGATGCCCCGCCCCCCGGGGGCAAGCCCGGCCATCTTGCTCAAGCGCAGCAGCTTCGCCGCCGCGGCGCCGTCAATGATCTGCTGCGCTCTCTCGATAATGGAGGGACCATAATCGGCATAGGCGGGAAAAAGCTCCGCCGCCATCTCCATGCCCACCTCTTCTACGAGGGCAGAAAGGAAAAGCTCCGTCTCCATGTTCCCACCCAGCGCCCAGGCCATCATCTTGGCAATGGAGAGAGTGTCCACCGGCTCCCAGGGCTCCGGCTGGTAGTCGAAGAGAATAAACTCGGGCGGAAGATTGTCCCTGTTCTGCTCTATGTATGCATTTACGCCGGCGGCATAGCTTTCCAGCAGCACCCGGCACTCTTCTGAAAGCGCCTCCAGGCTCCGCGCCGCGGCCCGCCGGAAGCCAATGGTCCGGGAGAAGATATCGTCTTCTATGTAATCCGGTCCCACGATTTCCGAGAGGCGCCCGGCAATAGCCCGCCTGGTAAGGTCCATCTGGAAGAGGCGTTCCATGGCGTGGATGTAGCCCTGCGCGAATACCAGGTCGCGCTCGTTTTCGGCAAAGATATGGGCGACGCCGTAATCGTCAAAATAGACCTCCACCCTCGAGCTCACGCCGGTAACAACAACGCCTTCGTATACCGGAAGGCCGCTCTCCTGTTTGAAATACCATTTCAACCAGTCAGTAAAACCCGTCTTTTCGGGGGCGCAGCCTCCCAGCACCGGGGCACAAAAAAAGAACAGCAACAGGAAAAGCAGCGCCGCTACAGATTTCTTCATTTACAGACCTCCTCTTTATATTTTAAATTGAGCTTTTTTACGGGATGTTGCATCAAGGAAGGGGAGGAAATATTGCTATTATAAATAATTATATCTATATTCTGATAGAGGTGTCAACGGGGTTAGCCTGTAAATTTTGTCAAATAACCTGGCACATTATTGCCTAAATAGTCTGTTTAATGTATGATAGTACTAATTCAAAGGCAAGGGGGAATTGTATGCTCAAAATCCTTAAGTGGCTTTTGCCGGCAATTATTGCCCCTGAAGAACCGCTGTCCCCGAATGAGCTAACCAGGCTGAGTACTGAAGTGGCACTTTATTTAAGGAACAATCCCCTTTTAAAGCGTGCCTTTGCCATTGCCGCCTGTTTTGTAAATGTCTATCCCCTCATCTTTACCGGGAGAACCCTGCACCTGCTAAAGCCGGAAAAACGCCAGCTCTACCTGAACCGAATGCACCTTAGCAGGTTTCCCTTCTGCCGGAACCTGGTCATGCTGGCCGGACTGCCGATAAAATTAATCTACTACTCCCAGGAAGCGGAGCAGGAACGGCTGGGTTTCAAGGCCCGGGCTTTAAAGGAAGAAGCATGTCGAAGAGTGGTCACCCGTTGTTAAAGTATCCGCTAGGATGAAATATTTTCAAGGAGGCAGCAATGAAGCGTTACCTTCAAAAAGAATGGCCACGGGAAATGGAAGCCGATATCGCCGTAATCGGCTCCGGAGCAGGAGGAGCCGTGGTGGCCAAGGAGCTGGCAGAACTGGGCTATAGCGTGGTCATAATCGAAGAAGGCCGCTATTTTACCCGTCATGATTTTAACCTCAATCCCCTGGAATCAGCCCTCAAAATGTACCGCCAGGCCGGCCAGACCTTCACTTACGGCACCCCCCTATTCCTGCTGCCGCTGGGCTGCACCGTAGGTGGAACCACCACCATCAATTCGGGCACCTGCCTGCGCATGCCCCGGCACGTCCTGAAGCGGTGGCATGTTGTTCATGGCCTGACAGACATTGACGAAACAGAGCTGGATCTCATATACAAAGCCGTGGAGGAATTCCTTTTCGTAAAGCGGGCCGACCCGGCAACAGCAGGTCTAAACGCGCAAATTTTCCTGGAAAGCGCACAAAAGCTGGGACTCTCCGGCGGCTGGCTGCCCCGCAACGCCAAGGATTGTGAAGGTTTCGGGGTTTGCGCCTTCGGCTGCCCCTCAGATGCAAAGCAGAGCATGAACGTATCCTACATCCCCGCCGCTTTGGCCGCCGGGGCCACGCTGCTGAGCGAATGCCGCGCGGAAAAAATATTGATCCATAATGGCTGCGCCGCAGGAGTAATGGCCATAGCGCTAGGCCCTGAGCCAAGGGAAATTAAAATCAACGCCCGCATTGTTGTTCTGGCTGCAGGAGCCATATACAGCCCCTACCTGCTGTTAAAACAGAAGATCTGCAACTCCTCCGGCCAGGTCGGCCGCAACCTGCATATACACCCCTGCGTCTCCACGATAGCAGAACTGGACTGCCGCCTGGACAATCCGAAGGGGATCCCCCAGAGCAGCTACGTGGATGAATTTGCCGCTGATGGGATTATGCTGGAGGGCGGGACCATGCCGCCATCCATCCATTCTCTCAACCTGCCCTTCTCGGGAAAATTCCATCGCGCGCACATGAACCGCTACCCCTATACCGGCATTTTCGGCGGGATGATCTCGGAAGTCGCCTCCACGGGCCGAGTATTATATAAACCTCGTTTAACAAAAGGGCCCCTGGTCACCTACTCTTTCAGGGGAGTCGATATAGAAAAAGCGAAATTCGCCGTGCTGGTGATGGCCCGGATCTGGTTTGCAGCGGGGGCCAAAAAAGTAATCACCCCGATTTACAATTTCTACGAGATCAGCTCCGAGCGGCAGCTCCTCCAGCTGGAGCGGGCCAGGTTGAAGCCGTCAGATTTCGACGCGCTGTCCGCCTACCATCCCATGGGCACCTGCCGCATAGGCGCTGACCCAAAGTATTCCGTGGTCAAAAGCAGCGGCGAAACCTGGGACGTGGAACGTCTTTACATCTTAGACGGGAGCATCATTCCCACCTCATTCGGGGTTAACCCGCAGCTGACGATCATGGCCCTGGCCATGCGAGCCGCGGCCATTATTGATGAAAGATTGCAGGGCGAAGCGCAAAGGAAATCGAACAACGTTGTAGGGAGGAGCCGGACATGAAAAAATTGTTGGCGGCAGCAATCATCCTGGCAATGTGGCTTATAATGATGCCCCTGGGCAGCTTTTTGCTGGACCCAGGCCTGCTGATCCTCATCGGCCTGCTCATAGTTTATATTGCCCGGAGGCTGCTCGGGCAGCAGGTAAAAGAACAGATTTTCATCCCGCTCCTGGCGGCAGTGACTCTGGTTATCTTCTACTGGGGCAGCCTTTCGCTGTATTTCAACCAGCCCTACGTAGATTTCCTGCACCGCTTTGCCGCTTTATTTCCCCTGATTGGCGAATCGCCTTCGGGATTTAACTTCATGCTCTGCTCGGGGATTTTCAATTGTCCATACATAACGCCACAAGAGGCCCCCTTTTACGTCCACCTGGCCGGCGGATTTATCTTCGCCACCTATCCGCTTTGGCTATACCTGGGCATCCGCCTCGGCTGCAGGCTGATGCCGCATAGTTACAGCTAGGAGGTATGGGCGTCATGCCAAGGAAAAGAAAGCTCGGGCTATTAACCCTGCCGGTTTTTGTCCTTTTATTGGCCGCAATCCCTCTCTTTGCCGGCGATGCGGCGGCGAACAATGAAAAGGGCGGCGAAGAGCTTTACTTTACCATACTCCATACCAACGACGAGCACGCGACGATAATCCCCCGCGGCCCGGCCATAGACTTCCACCCGGAGGCGGAAAACCAGACCGTGGGCGGATTTGCCCGCCTGGCCGCCGCGGTGCGCGATATACGCGCCGCGAAAGCGGCCCTGGATGAGCCGGTCCTCTTGATCAGCGCCGGCGACTTCACCGGGGGAACTGTTTTCAGCTGGCTAACGCTGCAAGGCCAAGCCACTGAATTGAAGCTAATGCAACAAATGAGCTACGATGTTGCCGCCATCGGCAACCATGAATTCGATTACGGCCCCGACGTGCTGGCCCGCTGCCTGGCCGAGGCTGGCTACCCGGAGGCGCACGCGAAAACGGCCCTGCTGGGCACAAACCTGCTCATCCCGGAAGATCACCCCCTGGCCTCTGCCGAACTCAAGGACATCCATGTCCTGGAACTTGAAAACGGGCTGCGCCTCGGCTTCTTCAGCCTGATGGGCAAGGAAGCCACCAATGTGATCGTGAATCGGGGGCCCGTGGAAATGAGCGACCAGGAAAAGACGGCCCGTGAAGCCGTCTCCCGCCTGCAAGAGCTGGGCGTGGACCTGGTCATCGCCGTCACCCACGCCGGTGAAAAGGAAGATAGGGAGCTGGCCGAGAAAGTGGAGGGCATAGACATTATCGTGGGGGGGCATTCGCACACGGCCCTGGAGGAGCCGCTTCTCGTCAACGGAACGCTCATCGTCCAAACGGGGTCCTTCCTGCGCCACCTGGGCATCCTGGAGCTTTTCTACAATCGCTCCACCGGTGAGGTGAGAGCGCGGAACGGCGAAAGCGGCACCCCCTACCTGCTGCCTCTCGATCATGCCATACCCCTGGACCCGGATATGGAGAGGGCCGTAGCGGAGGTCACCGCCGCCGCCGACAGCCTCGTCAAGGAGCTAACCGGCGGTCTTGTTGAGCATATCCTGGAGCCAGTGGCCGCTTCAGATTTCATCCTGCAGAATAATCCGCCAAATGAAGAGAACCGCATGGGCAACTTTGTCACCGACGCAATGCGCTTTATCGTAGAAGAAAAAACAGGACGCAAGGTTGACTTTGCCTTCCAGGGCAGCGGCATCATTCGCCACCCGGTAATTCCCGGCACGGCGGCTCACTCCCGGGGTCTCATTACCTTCTACGACATCACTGAAGCGGTGGGCCTGGGGCGCGGCCCCGACGGCAGCCCCGGCTACCCCCTGGCCGGAGCCTACTTCACCGGGGAAGAGGTGCTGCGCATGCTGGAAATCTCATCCATCGCTTCACAATACATGGGCGACGACTACTTCCTGCAGGTTTCGGGCCTGCGCTACAAGTACGACCCGGAGAGGGTTTTCCTCTTTTGGATCCCCTGGCTGGATCTCCCCTTCCCCAGCACCAGGGCGGTGATTAAAGCGGAACGCTATACCGGCAGCGGCCCGCAAACCGGTGCCGACGAGGATTACAGCCCCCTGCTGCGCGGGGACGACAACCTTTACTACGTGGTCGCGGACTATGCCCTGCTGGAGGCGGCCCTGCCGCAGGCCAATGCACTGCTGCCATGGATGGCCCTTGAACCAAAAGACAGCGATGGCAACGTGGTGGAGGATATTACCAAGCTGATTATCTACGACGGCAACAAGGAACTGAAGGTCTGGCAGGCGGTAGTGGAATACTTAAGCAGGCAGCCTGAAGGACCATCAGGCTACCCCACGGTGAATCCCTATTACAGCGAAACGGGAAGTCGCATCGGCACAGTGGAGACAATGCGCCCCGGTACGGCCGTGGCACTTTTCTTCATGGTCCTTTGGGACATAACCCGGCCTTATATACTGCTGCTGCCCCTCCTCCTGCTGGCCGCTGCCGCCTGGAGCATCATGCGCCGCAGGAGCAGTGCGGCCCGGAAAAGAGGATAGAAAGGAGAAGAAATAGAGTGATGGATAAAAGCAAGGTTTCTCCGCTGCCCTTGCTAAACCAGGTGCTCTATGCCAGCGGCAGCTTTGCCTTTACCCTGCTGGAGAGGCTGATTATTCTTTACGCCGTCTTTTACTACCTACCGCCAAAGGAGCTGGGACTGCACAACCTGGTGCCGGAGCGAACCTACTTCGGCTTTGTCACCGTTACCGGCACGGCCTTGCTGCTTGGGCGGGTCTTTGACGCCCTGGCCGACCCCGTTGTGGCCTCGCTGAGCGACAACAACCGCTCGCGCATCGGGCGGCGGAAGCTGTTCCTGCTTCTCAGCGCACTGCCATTCGCCCTCTTTACCTTTCTCGTCTTCACGCCGCCGCAGCCGGGGCAGGAAGCGCTGGTTAACGGCGCCTGGCTGGCCGCCCTAATGTGCCTCTTCTACATTGCCTTTACCGCCTATGTCAACCCTTTTCTGGCGCTCATGTCCGAGCTGGGGCATACCAATTCGCTGCGGATCAACCTTTCCACCTTCATGGCCTTTTTCGGCCTGATGGGGATGGTCCTCATCACCATCTTCTTCCCCCAGGTTGTGGCCCTGTTCAAGGCAGGAGGCATGGAGACGCGCCTGGCCTATCGCCTGGCTATCGGCGGCTTTTCCCTGCTGGCGCTCCTGATCCTCTACCTGGTCACCTTCTCCTTCGACGAGAGAAAGCATTGCCTGCCGGCCAGACCCTCCGGCGCGGGCACGCTGGAGTCGCTGGCCAAGACTTTTGCCGTGCGCCCCTTTCGCATCTTTCTCGCCGGCGAGATGTTCCTGCAGTTCGCCATGAACGTAGTCACCCTGGGTTTAATGTACTACGCCGTAGTCATATTCCGACGGGAGGAAAGCTTTATGACGGTGCTGGCCGGGATCGTTATCGGCGTGGCGCTGCTCAGCTTTCCCTTTGTCAATAGAATGGCCAAGCGGATCGGCAAAAAGAAGATGATCATGAGCGGGATGCTTATTCTCGGTATTGCCACGGCGGTAATCTTCCCGCTGAGCTTTAACATGGAGGGGGCGGCCTTCTATATCGCTCTGGGCATGATCGGCCTCTGCGGCTTGCCGCTGGCCATACTCACCATATTGATCAATCCCACCATCGCCGACATGGCCCGCGCCGAAGCGATTCGCAGCGGCGAGAGCCGCGAAGCCATGTTTTTCGGGGCCCGGGCCGTGCCGCTCAAGGCCACCATAGCCCTGACCGGGGTGATATTCACCTACCTGCTCTCCACCTTCGGCAAGGATGTGGCCGAACCCCTCGGAGTCCAGTTGAGCATTCTGGCGGTCTCCGTGGCCAGCTTTATCGGCTTTATTGTCTTTTCTCGCTACCCGGAAAAAGAGGTCCAGAAATGGCTGGAGTAATTCCTGAAAGGCAGGGTAATGTGAAATAGTTAGCCGCCATACCGGCTTGATTTAATCCAGGGCTGTCCGATAGGTCAACCGGTATTTTGCCCCGCCCCGCGGCGGGATTCCACGCCCGCCCGAACCCTGCTGGTCATTGCGGCCAACTGTTGCATATCGCACTACCATCATCACCGGTGAAATATAGGCATTTAGGCAGTATAGGCCTTTTGCTTTTATCGCGGTATTTGTATTGTATTGCGGTGCGTCCTCGGGCGGCTCATGAGCCGCTCCT
>JAAZIN010000022.1 GCA_012800855.1 Bacillota bacterium | reverse complement strand
TGGTAATGGCGCTTTTCTCCCCGCTGGTACGGCACCTGTTCAATCTCATGATTTTTCGCCTGAAGCTGCTGTTCTAGGGACCCACGGCCGGGGAGGCGATGCGCTTATTTTCGATTACCGGGAATACTTGATTGTCATCGGCGCCGTTTTCCTGGCCCTGGCCCTGGGGATCTTAATCGGCGCCTCCCTGGGGGAAAGCTTCCTCGTGGCCAACCAGCGCGACCTCATCGAGCTCATGGCGGACAACCTGGAGCGGCTCAAGGAGATGGTGCGGCAGCAGGAGAGGGAGCTTAAGCGCTGGGAAGAGGTCAAGCCGCTGCTGCTGCAGGGCTTCCGGGGAGCGCTGGAAGGTAAGGAACTTCTGCTTTTGGGCCGCGGCGGAGAGATGATGGAGCAGCTGGAGGGGCTGCTTGCCTCGCGTGGCGCCGCAGTGGCCTCTCTTCCGCTGCCCCCAACTGGCGGCAGCAGCGAAGGGGGGGAGGAAGAAGCCGCTCCCCTTTCCCCGGAGGCGCTGGCGGCCCTGCTGCTTTCACCGGGCGAGGCCGGGGCGGCGGATCTTGCCGTCCTGGGGCTGCAGCTTCCAGGGGGAGAGACGGCCCCCCCCGACTGCTGCCTTCTCCTCCTGGAGCGGACGGATCTTGCGCCCGGCAGCTTTTATCATGAACTCTGGCTGCTGCTTCATGAGGCCGGGGCCAGGGTCATTGCCCTTCTCCCCTGGGAGGAAGGGGCTGCGGCGCCGCCGCTGCCCGCGCTGCCCCCGGAGGCGAACCTGGTGGACAATATCAATACTTTCTGGGGACAGATGGCCCTACTGGAGATGCTTGCCGGCGAGGCCGGCGGGCACTACGGCTTCGGCGGCGGAAGCAAGGGGCTCCTTCCGGCGGGAAGGGGCGATGATGGTGGTGGGAATGGAAATTGATGTGCTCATACCGGCGTACAACGAGTCCGGCTATATCGGCCGGACGATAGCGGCTTTGCGGAAGCTGCCGCAGGTGAAGCGGATCCTGGTCATCGACGACGGCTCCACCGACGGGACGGCGGCGGAGGCGGCGGCGGCCGGGGCGGAGGTTTTCCGGCTGCCCCGCAACGGGGGCAAGGGGGCAGCCGTTCTTTACGGGGCCCGCTTTGCCCGGGCGCCTTACCTGGCCCTGGTCGATGCCGATCTGGGCGAATCCGCGGTGGAGCTGGAACGGCTGCTCCCGCCGCTGCTGGAGAAGCGCGCGGAGATGACCGTGGCCCGCTTCCCCGAGAATCGCCGCCGCGGCGGCCTGGGCCTGGTGAAGAGGCTGGCCGCCTGGTCCATCCGCCGCTCCACCGGCTGGCAGGCGCAGGAGCCTCTCTCGGGGCAAAGGGTCTTCCGCCGCGAGCTGCTGGAGCTGCTCGCTTTCCCGCCGCGCGGCTTCGGCCTGGAGCTGGCCCTAACCATGGACCTGCTGCAGCGGGGCTGCCGCATCCTGGAGGTGCCCACCTCCATGACCCACCGCGACAGGGGGCGGCGGCTCACCGATTTCCTGCACCGGGGACGCCAGTGTGCCGCGCTTTTGCAGGAGCTCTGGCGGCGCCGGGAACGCCTGGTGAGGGGAGGGGTGCGGTGAGCTGGCCCGGTTATGGGGAGGCCCTGACCCTGCTGGCGGCTCCTCTCTGGACCGCCGCCATTGGCCGGCGGCTCATCGAGCTCTACCACCGCAGCGGCCTGGCCCGGCGAAATTACCGCGGTCTGGCCGTCCCGCCGGCTCTCGGTCCCGCCTTGCTGCTCGGCTGCCTTCCCGTGGCGGCGGTGGAACTCTGGCTGGGCCGCGATCCCGCCCCGGCCATGGCCCGCCTCTTTCTTCTCACCGGCTTTGCCCTCTACGGGCTCTGGGACGATCTCATTGGCGATGGGGACATGGCCAGCGGCTTCCGGGGCCATTTCGGCGCCGGGAAGGAGGGGCGGCTCACCTCCGGCCTGTTGAAGGTGATCACGGCGCTCCTGGTGGGCGCCGCCTTTGCCGGCTCCCTTCCCTTTCCCAACTGGCGCCGCCTGGCGGCGCTGCTGCTCATACTGCTCAGCGCCAACGGGGTCAATCTTTTCGACCGCCGCCCCGGCCGGGCTTTAAAAGTATTCTTCCTTGGCGCCGCCCTGACCATGTTCCTGGCCCGCCCTGCCGCGGCGGCGGCGCAGCTGCTGCTGCCCCTGCTGGCGGCAAGCCTGGCCATCGCTCCCCTGGACCTGGAAGCCTCGGGGATGCTCGGAGACTGCGGCTCCAACCTCCTCGGAGCGGCCCTGGGCATGGGCGCTGCGCTTTACCTACCCCTTGCCTGGCAGGCGCTGCTGCTTCTATTCTGGGCCGGGGTTCACCTTTGCGGCGAATTCTTCTCTCTGAGCCGGCTCATTGAAAAAAATTCCCTTCTGCGCCGCCTCGACGGCCTGGGCCGCTTCAGGGAGAGGCTCACCTAGGGGAGGGCAAGACCTGGAGACCGCCCTGTCGGAGGGGCCAGGATTATCCGGAAGGGCGGCGAAGATAAAAAAGGTGGTATAATTTAGTGATCCGCCATCAAATTGGCGTGGCCGGCGAAGTTAAGCCGGGCCGCCTGGTCAGCGAAGTGGAGGTCATCGTTGAGGGCAGGGTAGAGCGGGCCTTAAACTACAACTTCCTCACCGGCCCGGTGGGGAGGGGCGACCGGCTCCTGCTGAACACAACGGCCGTCCACCTGGAGCTGGGCAGCGGCGGTTATCACTTCGTGGAATTCAACTTCAGCCGTCCCCTGCCCCCCTTCCAGGGCCGCGGCCACATCATGAAGCTCTGCTATACGCCCTGGCAGATGCGCGTGCTCAGCTGCGAGGAGCAGGCGGCGGGCAACAGGGCGCGGCTGGCCCGCTTTGCCGGCCTCGGCGGAACGCCGGTGCTCATCGGTGAGCTGCACAGCATGGTGGCCCCCGCCGCGGCGGTGCTTAAGTATTACCGGCCCGCCTGCCGCATTGCCTATGTCATGACCGACGCCACGGCCCTGCCCCTTCCCTTCAGCCGCACCGTGGCCCGGCTGAAGGAAAAGGGACTGCTCAGCGCCACGATCAGTTGCGGCCATGCCTTCGGCGGCGATTACGAGGCGGTGAATGTCTACTCCGCCCTGGCGGCCTGCCGCAGCCTCATCGGCGCCGATTTCATCATTCTCGCTCCGGGCCCGGGCAGCATCGGTACCGCCAGCCGCCTGGGTTTCAGCGGCATGGAGGCGGGGGACAACGTCAACCGGGTCAACGCCCTGGGAGGAACGCCCCTGTTTATTCCCCGCATCTCCTTTGCCGAGAGGCGCCGGCGGCACTTTGGCCTGAGCCACCATAGCCTCACTGCCCTGGCGGTGGCGGCCCTCTCCCCGGCGCTGCTGGTATTGCCGCTCATGCCTCCGCAAAGGCTGCGGCTTTGCCTGGGCCAGCTCGCCGCCGGGAAGCTGATCTCGCGCCACCGGCTGCTGCTGCTCCCGCCGCCGCCCCTGGAAGCGATCGTGAGGCAGATGGAGCTGGGCCCGCTGGAGAGCATGGGGCGCTCATTCCGGGAAGATCCCTGCTTCTTCGAGGCGGCCGCTGCAGCCGCCGCCGCGGCGCTGCGGCTGGCGGAACAGAAGGAAAGGGTGAGGAGAAATGGAGAAGGAGAAAAAGATGTTGGAGGAAAAAGGGCTTTCGACCACCTATCTTTACCGGGGCCGGATCATCAACCTCCGCCGGGACCTGGTTCTCCCTCCCGGCGGCGGAGAGCCTTCTTTCCGGGAAATAGTGGAGCATCCCGGGGCGGTAGCCATCCTGGCGCTGGATCAGAGAGGGCGCGTGCTCCTGGTCAGGCAGTACCGCCGCGCTGCGGGCAGGGTCCTGCTGGAGGTGCCGGCAGGCAAGCTGGAGCCGGGGGAGGAGCCGCTGGCCTGCGCCCAAAGGGAGCTGGCCGAGGAGACCGGCTGCCGGGGGGGAAAGTGGAGAAAGCTGACCTGGTTTTACAGCACCCCGGGCTTTTGCGATGAAAAAATCCACCTCTTCCTTGCCGAAGGGGTGACGGAAGGAACTCCCGCCGCCGACCCCGGGGAGGCCCTTGAACCGCTCTGGCTTGACCTGGCCGCGGCGCAGCAGGCCGTGCTCAAGGGGGAGATCAACGACGCCAAGACCATCATCGCCCTGCAGTTTGCCGCCTCGCTGACTGCATAAATGCTCCCGCCGCCGCATAAAGTTAATCGAACCGAAGCCGGGAGGCGGCGAAGTGGACGAGATCCGGCGTGATCTCCAGGAATACTTTAGGCAAAATATGGGGACTTATATACTTATTACCGCCCTCTTTTCGGGAGGTGTCGTGGCCGGGGCCGCGGTCCTACGGGGACTGGGGGCAGAGCAGCAGCTCATGCTGAACCGCTACTTTGGCTACTTTATCGAAAGCCTCAGCCAGGGGGGAGCCATCGACCAGGGGGCCGTCTTTCGGCAGGCGCTGCGCTTGAACTTTCAATATCTTTTTCTCACCTGGTTCATGGGCCTCTTCCTCTTCGGCTTTCCCTTTGTGGCCGGCCTGGTAGGGCTGCGGGGCTTTTCCCTGGGCTTTACCGTCGGCTTCCTGGTGCAGAGGGCCTCGCTGCGCGGCGTCCTCTTTGCCGCCGGCTCCGTCCTGCCCCACAACCTCATCCTGGTCCCGACGCTCATTGCCGCCGGCGTTACCGGCTTCTCTCTTTCGTGGCTCCGCCTGCGCTGCTGGCTGGAGAAGCGCCCCTGCTCCCTGAAGGAGCACCTGGGGCCCTATTCCATGATGTTCCTCCTGGTGGGATTGCTCCTGGCAGTGGCGGCCCTGGTGGAGGCCTATATTTCGCCGGTTTTTATAAAGCTGCTCCTGCCGGTGATGCGCTGAAACAAGAGCTGCCGCCGCTGCGGGAAAAAGGATTTTCCAATGCGGCTGTGGAATAATTAGAAGAATTTTCTTTTCTGGGGGCAACTGCTGGATGCATTTGTGGCTCGAGAACTATACCCATTACCTGTCGGTGGAAAAAGGGTTGGCCCGCAATACGCTGGAATCATACCGGCGGGACCTGCAGAAGTTCCTCAAATTCCTGGAAAAGAGAAAGATAAGCTCTCCGGAGCAAATCGATCGGCAGGCGATTGCCGATTACCTGCTGGCCTTGAAGAACGAGGGACGGGCTCCCGCAACCATCTCCCGCAACGTGGCTTCCATCCGTTCTTTTTTCAACTTCCTGGTCCAGGAGGGCCTGCTGGAAGACAACCCGGCGCAGCTTATCAAGGCCCCCCGCATTGAAAAAAAACTGCCCCGCGTCCTCACACCCAAGGAGGTTGACCGGCTGCTGCGCCAGCCCCGCGATGACAGCTACGTGGGCCTGCGGGACAAGGCCATGCTCGAACTTCTCTATGCGTCGGGCATTCGCGTTTCAGAGCTCGTGGCCCTGAACGTGAGCGACTTCAGCCCTGAAGTGGGATACCTGCGCTGCCGGGGCAAGGGGATGAAGGAGCGGATTGTTCCCATCGGCTCCGTGGCCGTGAACTATGTTCAAGAATACTTACATAAGTGCCGCGACAAGCTGCTCAAGCGAAAGGATGAGAAGGCGCTTTTTTTAAACCATCACGGGCGGCGCCTGACCAGGCAGGGCTTCTGGAAGATACTGAAAAAATATGCCCGGCAATCCAATATCAGCGGCGAGATCACGCCGCACACGCTGCGCCACTCTTTTGCCACTCACCTCCTGGAAAACGGCGCCGACCTGCGCTCGGTCCAGGAGATGCTGGGCCATTCCGATATCTCCACCACCCAGATTTACACCCAGATAAACCGGCGCAAGATCCGCGAGGTTTACGACAAGACCCACCCGCGGGCTTGAGAAGAGGTCATGGTGCCATGGTGCGACGGCGAGCAATAATCATCGTTCTTGACGGTGTGGGCGTGGGAGCGCTTCCCGATGCCGCCGCTTTTGGCGATGCGGGGGCCAACACCCTGCTCCATGTCATTGACGCGGCGGGTCCGCTGCACCTCCCCAACCTGCAGCGGCTGGGCCTGGATGAGATCATGGCCCTCTCCACGGGCTCTTCTCCCTCCGCTTCGCCCGTCCTGCGCCCCGGGGCGGGGTACTACGGACGGATGGCCTCCCAGGCCGCGGGAAAAGACACCACCAGCGGGCACTGGGAGATGGCCGGCCTGGTGCTGAAGAGGCCCTTTCCCGTTTATCCCAACGGCTTTCCCAGGGAAATAATTGAGGCCTTTGAAAAGGCCATCGGCCGCCCCGTCCTGGGCAACGTCGCCGCCTCGGGAACGGAGATCATCAAGGAGCTGGGCGAGCGGCACCTGCAGACGGGTTGGCCCATAGTGTATACCTCGGCGGACAGCGTCTTCCAGATCGCCGCCCACGAGGACATCGTTCCCCCGGAGGAGCTTTACCGCTGGTGCCAGGCAGCGCGGGAAATCCTCCAGGGGGAGCACGCCGTCGGCAGGGTCATTGCGCGCCCCTTCATCGGCCGCCCCGGCGACTTCAAGCGGACCACCCGCAGGAAGGATTTTTCCCTCTCGCCGCCGGGAGAAACGCTGCTGGATCGGGCTGCCGCCGGCGGCTACACTGTGGCGGCAATAGGAAAGGTGGCCGATATTTTTAATCACCGCGGGGTTACCCTGCACCGGCCGGGCGGCGACAACGAGGCTGTGGCCGCCGCCCTGCTGGGCCTGCTGGAAGAGTTGCCGGAAGGCCTTATCTGGGGCACCTTTGGAGATTTTGACACCCTTTACGGCCATCGCAATGACAGCCTCGGCTTCGCCGCCGCCCTGGAGCGCTTCGATGCCCACCTGGAGAAGATTCTCCGCCTGCTCCGCCCGGCGGATCTGCTCTTCATCACCGCCGACCATGGCTGCGATCCCGCTTTCCCCGGGACGGATCACACGCGCGAATACGTCCCCCTCATGGCCTGGAGCCCCTCGCTGCAGCAGAGCGTTCCCGTGGGCACTCGCCCCACTTTTGCCGACCTCGGCGCCTCCGCCGCCGCCTGGCTCCAGCTTCCTCCCCTGGAGTACGGCCACTCCTTCCTCCTGCCTTAGTAAACCGGGTCCGGCGCCCGGCAGCGGGCGGCGGTATGATCCCAGCCATCCTTGGAGAAAATAGTAAAAAAAGAGGGGGATGGGCGCATGAAGCTGAAAGCTATGCTCCTGCTGCTGCTATGGTCTCTTCTCTTGGTTCTTCCTGCTGCCGGAACCGCCGCCGGCACGGACCCGCCCGCGCCGGACTTCGAGATCAAGGCCCAGGCCGCCCTGCTCATGGAGACAAACAGCGGGAAGATAATCTGGGAACATAACAGCCGGGAGAAGCTCTATCCGGCCAGCCTGACCAAGATCATGAGCCTGCTCATCGTCATGGAGCAGCTGGCCGCGGGCAAAGTTTCCCTTGACGACCAGGTGCGCGTCAGCGCCCGGGCTTCCTCCATGGGCGGCTCCGAGCTGTTCCTCAGCGAAGGTGACGTGGTTTCGCTGGAGAACCTTCTCATCGGCATGGCCGTGGGCTCGGCCAATGATGCTGCCGTGGCCGTGGCCGAGCACGTGGCCGGCTCCGTGGAGGGCTTCGTGGAGCTGATGAACGAGAAGGCGCGCAGCCTGGGGATGGAGCAGACCCACTTCTGCAACCCCCACGGCCTTCACGATCCCGATCACTACAGCAGCGCCTATGATGTGATGCTCATGAGCCTGGCGCTGCTGGAGTACCCGCAAATTCACAAGTGGACGACCATCTGGATGGATGAGCACTTTCTGCAGGGGCAGATTCGCGCCGGGGAGGTCTTCTTAAGCAACACCAACCGCATGATCGTGGACTATCCCGGCTGCGACGGCCTTAAGACAGGCTTCACCCGGGAAGCGGGCAACGGCATCTCGGCCACGGCCCGCCGCGGCAATACCCGCCTCCTGGCCGTGGTCCTGGGCGCCGACACGCCGAAAGACCGCTACGACACCGCCCGCGCTCTCCTGGACTACGGCTTCAACAACTTCAAAAGCGTCCCCGTGATTAAAAAGGGGACGGAGGTGGCCAGGCTGACGGTAGACAAGGGCTCTCCGCCCGAAGTCCCCGTAATCGCGGCCAGGAACCTGAGCCTGCTCCTGCCGCAGGGAGCGGCGGAGGACTACGCCGAAGAGGTGGAGCTTTATGAATTTGCCCTTCCCCTGCAGGAGCATGAGAAAGTGGGAGAGCTTAAGGTGCGCTATGGCGAGGGCGAGGAAGCCGCGGTGGACCTGGTGGTGAGCCAGGAGGTGCGGCGGGCTTCGCTCATAACCATGTTCCAGCGGCTGCTTTTCCGCTGGCTTAGGTTCGGCCGCTAGGGCGCACCTTTCCCCACGCTGCCGGGGGCGGCCCATAAGCCGCTCAACCTGTACCCGTTGGAAAAGAAAAGCGGCTCACCGCGAGAGCCGCTTTTTTATATTCACCCGCAGGCGGGAGGGACACTGGGGCGGTCCTTTTTGTCCCCTTGGCGCGCGGGCGAGGCTGCCCTGCGCCCTGCAAATGTCGAAATTTTTTCAGGAACGGCAGGAAATTTACGGGAAGCGCAGAACTAATTTCCATTATTGAAGGCATTATCTCTGCACAGGGGGGTCGCCATGAAGATTGAGATGGAGCAGCACCGGGCCGTTTTGCTCGTCCGCTTGACGGGAGAGCTGGATCATCACCATGCCGAGCAGATGCGGGAGCAGGTTGACCGGGAGATCGCCCGCCACCCTTCCCGCGCCGTCCTCTTCAACCTGCGTGGGCTTACCTTCATGGACAGCTCCGGCGTGGGTGCCCTGCTGGGGCGCTACCGGAAGATCGATGCAGCGGGCGGGCGCGTGGCGGTATGCGAGGTGCCCGACGCCATCTCCAGGATAACGGAGATCTCGGGCCTGGCCCGGATTATTCCTTTTTTTAATCGCGAAGCCGATGCCCTGCGCTACCTGCTACTGGGAGTGCCTTCCAAAAGGAGGTTGTAAACATGGGAACATCAACCTTTATGAAGCTGGAAATAGAGAGCCTCTCGGAAAATGAATCCTTTGCCCGCGTGGTGGTAGCCGCTTTTGCGGCGCGCCTTGATCCCACGCTGGAGGAGATCAGCGACATCAAGACCGCCGTTTCCGAAGCGGTTACCAACGCCATCATCCATGCCTACGAGGATCGAGTCGGCCTTATCAGCGTCAGGGCATACATAGACGGGAATGTGCTCACCGTGGAGGTGGAGGACTGGGGGGTGGGCATTGAAGACGTGGAGAAGGCTCGCCAGCCCCTCTATACCAGCAAGCCGGAGCTGGAACGCTCCGGGATGGGCTTCACCATTATGGAAAATTTCATGGATAAGCTCACCGTCCGCTCCGCACCGGGGCAGGGGACGCTGGTGACCATGGTTAAAGAGATCCGCTCCAAGAGCAGGGTGAAGGAGTATTAGCGCTCATGTCCGAGGAGCAGATCCGGGAGCTGCTCCGGCGCTTCCAGGAGGGGGAGAAGGAGGCCGGAGAAGCGCTTTTCAAGCAGCTGGCGCCGCTGGTCAGGGCCTATGCCCTCCGCATGGCTCCCCACAGCGGGGAGAGGGAGGATTATTTCCAGGCCGGAATGATGGGCCTGCTCAAGGCGGCGCAGCGCTTTAACCCTGCGCGGGGGGTGAAGTTCATTACCTTTGCTCTCGCCTGGGTTGAGGGCGAGATGCGCCTTTACCGCCGCCGCACAGGCTCCCCCCTGAAGGTGGGCCGCTCCCTGCTGGAGCAGTCCCGCCGCCTGCACCGGTGCCGCGAGCAGATGGTGCAGGATTTGCAGCGCGAACCCACGGTGGGCGAGATCGCCGCCGCCATGGGGATGGCCCCCGAAGAGGTGGCCCTGGTTATGGATTCTTACCTGCCCCTTTCGCCGCTGGAGGAGGAGGCGATGGCGGATGGGGAGGGGAGGAGCGATGAAGAGAGGCTGCTGGAGCGGCTGGCCCTCGGCGAAGGGATGATGAAGCTGACCCCGCTGGAGCGGCGGCTCATTGTGCTGCGCTTCTTCGATGAGCTGACCCAGGCGGAAACGGCCAGGCGCCTTGCCCTCTCGCAGCGCCAGGTTTCACGGTTTGAGAAAAGGATCCTCCACCGGCTGCGCGCCCACATGCAGCCGGAGATCTAAAGGCATCCCAGCTCGCATAAAAAATCCTCTTTACCGCAAACTAAAAAGGCACCAAAAAAGCAGGCTTCTCTGGAGGGAAAAACGATTAGCCGGGGCGACAAGGTCGCAACCATATTATCGTGGGCGGCGCTTTTCTGCATCTTTTGCGGGCTGGTAATCTACCTGCTCTTCTTCCACCTGCCGGAGAGGCCGCGCCGTTCCTATCCCGTGATGGCGCCGCCGCACCATGTCACAAGCAGCTGCCAAAAACAATAAAAAAAGGGAGTGAGCCAAATTGCCTACAGTAGCCAAGGTTATTGAACTGGTAGGTGAATCTCCTATCAGCTGGGACGATGCCGTAAAAAACGCCGTCAGGGAGGCCTCCAAAACCATTGACGGGATTACCGGGGTGGAGGTGGTCAACTGCACCGCCAGCCTGGACAACGGCGAGATTGTAGAATACAAGGTTAACCTGAAGCTGGCTTTCGGCGTGCGGGAAGATCGCTAGGCGTTAAAGGAGAGTGCCCATGGCTGCCGTTCCCGAAGAGCTGAACATCACCCCCGAGGAATACCGGGAGCTCGTAAAGAAAGAGCGGCCTGCCCCGCCGCTCTGGCGCAACGCGCTATGCGCCTTTGCCAGCGGCGGCGCCATCTCCCTCCTTGGGCAGGCCATCCAGAACGGATTTATTGCCCTCGGCTTCAAGCCCGAGGATGCCTCCAACCCCACCGTGGCCGTGGTCATCCTGCTGGCCTCGCTGCTGACGGGGCTGGGCCTTTTCGATCGCCTGGCCCGTTTTGCCGGCGCCGGCATGGCCGTGCCCGTAACCGGATTTGCCAACTCCGTGACCTCGGCGGCGCTTGAGTTCAAGAAAGAAGGCCTGGTGCTGGGCGTCGGCGCCAAGATGTTCTCATTGGCCGGAACGGTCATCCTGTTCGGCGTCATTACAGCCTTTGTTGCAGGGCTGATTTCGGCCATATTCTAGGCCGCCGCGGGGGAGAGGCATGAGTCAAAAAGCGGGCCGGCAGAGTGTGCTGCTTGATCCTTCTCCCTACTTGACTTCCGCCGCCGCCGTGGTGGGGCCCATGGAGGGAAAGGGCCCCCTGGGGGAAGACTTTGACCTGGTCTACCCCGACCTCCGGATTAAGGAGAAGAGCTTTGAAGCCGCCGAGCGGAAGATGCTCCAGGAGGCATGCCTGCTGGCGCTGAAAAAGCAGGACCTCCGCCTCGGCGATATTGATTATTTCCTGGCCGGGGATCTGCTGAACCAGATCACCGTTTCCGGCTACAGCGCCGCCGCGCTGGGCATTCCCTTCTTCGGGCTTTACGGCGCCTGCTCCACGCTGACCCTGGCCCTTTCCTGGGGGGCCATGCTCGTGGCAGGCGGCTTTGCCCAAAAGGTTCTCGCCGCCACCTCGAGCCATAATTGCAGCGCCGAGCGCCAGTACCGCTATCCCACGGAGTACGGCTTCCAGCGCCCCCGGCAGGCCCAGTGGACTGTCACCGGGGCGGCGGCGGCGGTGATCGGCGCCGCCGGGGAGGGCCCGCGCATCACCGCGGCAACCATAGGCAAGGTCGTCGACATGGGGGAAAAGGACGCTTACGGCCTCGGGGCGGCCATGGCTCCGGCGGCGGCGTCCACGCTCATCAGGCATTTTGAAGACCTGCAGCGCAGGCCGGACTATTACGATCTCATTGTCACCGGCGATCTCGGCCAGATTGGCGCCGCGCTGCTGCGCAAGCTCCTGGCCCGCAGCGGCTATTGCCTGGAAGACAATTACAATGACTGCGGGCTGATGATCTACAATCCCGAGCTTCAGGATGTCGGCGCAGGGGGCAGCGGCTGCGCCTGCTCGGGCGTGGTGGTGCTGGGCCATCTCTACAGGCGGATGAAAGAGGGCGAGCTGAAAAGAATCCTGGTTGTCTCCACCGGTGCGCTGCACAGCCCCACCACCCTGGGGCAGGGCGAATCCATCCCCGGGGTGGCCCATGCCGTGGCCCTGGAGATCTAGCCATGCCGGCCGCCCCACGGAGCGGCACTTAAGAATAAGAAAAGGAGAGATGGAAGGAGCATGGGAAGCTACCTCACTGCCTTTCTCGTGGGAGGGCTCTTCTGCCTCATCGGCCAGCTTCTTTTTGACCTCACCCCCTTTACGCCGGGGCATATCCTTTCCGGCTTCGTCGTCGCCGGCGGCATTCTCGGAGGGCTGGGCCTTTACGACCGCCTGATCCAATTTGCCGGAGCGGGAGCCAGCCTGCCCATATCCAGCTTCGGCAACGCCCTGGTCAAGGGGGCCCTCTCGGAGGCCTCGCGCCACGGCCTTATCGGCATCCTTACGGGCATGTTCGAGCTCACCAGCACCGGGATCACCGCGGCGATCCTGTTCGCCTTTCTAACGGCGCTGATCTTTAATCCCAGGGGCTAGCCTTTCAAAAAAAGAAGGACGGCGGGAAGGGAGAAAATGTCCACGACCATCCATAAAAAGCTTGAACAGAATATCGCCTACCTGCAGGAGCGCCTCGACCTGGGAAAAAAGAATTTTGACATCATCCTCAAGGAGATCACCGTGGGGGGGAAGAAAGCAACCCTTCTCTTCGTGGACGGCCTGAACAACAACGAGGTCTCGGTATTTATAATCCAATCCCTGCTGGCTGTATCGAGGGAGCAGATTGCCGCCGCCCCCGTAGAAAAGCTGCTGAAAGAGGTTATTCCCTTTGCCGAGACCAGCCCGGTGGAGGACCTGGAAGAGGCCATCCGGCAGGTTCTCGCCGGCCCCATGCTGCTTCTTCTTGACGGGGAGCAGGTGGGAACGCTTATCGACACCCGCCAGTACCCCGCCCGCAGCCCGGAAGAGCCCGACATTGAAAAGATAACTCGCGGCTCGCGCGACGGCTTCGTGGAGACGATGGTTTTCAATATAGCGCTCATCCGGCGGCGCCTTCGGGACCCCCAGTTGAGGTGTGAAATTGTAAACGCGGGGCGGCGCTCGGTAACGGACATCGCCATCATTTACATGAAGGATATCGCCAATCCCCATATTGTGGCCACTGTGCGCGAGAGGCTGGCGCAAATCGACATTGACGCCCTGCCCATGGCCGAGAAGACGGTGGAAGAATTCATTACCCGCTCCTTTTGGAATCCCTTTCCAGTGGTCCGCTACACCGAGCGCCCCGACGTGGCCGCCAATCACCTGGTGGAGGGGCATGTGATCATCGTTGTAGACACCTCGCCCTCGGTGATGATCGTGCCGGTGACCCTCTTCCACCTGCTCCAGCATGCCGAGGAGTTCCGCCAGAACCCCATCATCGGCACCTATGTCCGCTGGATCCGGCTGGTGGGCATTTTTCTCTCGTTCGTGCTCATCCCTGTCTGGCTGCTCCTGGCGTCGGAGCCGCGCTACCTGCCCGAGTCGCTCAAGTTTATCGGCCCCGAGCAGAAAACAAGCATTCCCATCTACCTGCAGTTTGTTTTTGCCCATTTTGGCCTGGACCTGGTGCGCATGGCCAGCATCCATACCCCCTCCCCCTTTGCCACCGCCCTGGGCCTGGTGGGGGCGCTGCTCATTGGCCAGATTGCCGTCTCGGTGGGCTTTTTCACTCCCGAGGTGCTCCTTTACACCGGTCTCGTCGCCCTGGGCGTCTTCTCCACGCCCAGCTGGGAGCTGAGCATGGCCAACCGCCTTTACCTTTTGCTGCTCATCCTCCTCACGGGGATCTTCCGCCTGCCCGGCCTCATCGGCGGGCTTGTCCTCATCTTTATTAACCTGGCCACGACCAAGTCTTTTGGCCTGCCCTATCTATGGCCGCTCATTCCGCCGGATCCCAAGGTGCTCCTCTACATATTCGTCCGCCGCCCCATCCCCATCCAGTATTACCGCCCCCGCTGGCTGCGCACAAAAGACACCGATCGCACCTCGAAAAGGCGCTAAGCCTTGAGGAGGGCAGCAGGAAGCCAGGGCGGAGGCCGGCGGCCCTCGCCCCGCTGGCGGTGCGTCCTTTATAGAGGGGGGGCTGCTTTTGTGATATAATTTACCAAGGTATGTTTAACTACAGTGCATGAAGACGACGGTGGCTGACCATTGACCATCATATTGACCCATAACCATGCCGACTTCGATGCCCTGGCGGCCCAGGTGGCGGCAGCCAGGCTCTATCCCGGGAGCTATGCCCTCGCTCCGGAGCAGATGCAGCCGGAAGTGGCCCGCTTTGTGGAAAATTACGGAAGCCAGCTTCCGCTAAGAAGGGCCACCGAAATGGAGGGCTACCCCGGAGCCGATGTCATCGTGCTCGTCGACTGCCGCAGGCGGAGCAGCCTGGGCATCTGGCTCCCCCTGGTGGACCAGGCCCAGGAGGTGCATATCTACGATCATCACGAGCAGGCTCCCGATGACATTGAGGGGGACGAGATCCGGGTGGAGCCGGTGGGGGCGGCGACGACCCTGCTGGTGGAAGAGATCCGCCGCCGCCGCATCCCCCTGAGCGAGGTGGAAAGCTCGCTCATGCTGCTGGGGATTTACCGGGATACCGCTTCGCTGAGCAGCGATGCCACCACGCCGCGGGATGCCGCCGCCGTCGCCTATCTCTGGGAACTGGGCGTCAAGCCCGCCCTGATCCGGGAGTACCTTTCCTCCTCCCCGGCGGCGGGGGCGGAAAGCCTCTTCACGGGACTGATCCGGGGCAGCGAGCTGTACGAGATCTGCGGGCGGACCATCCTGCTGGCCACCGTCTCTGCGGCGGAGTTTGCCGGCGGGGCCAGGGCCCTGGCCTGGCGGCTCCAGGAGATCGAGGAGGCCGACCTGGCCATCGTCCTGGCCGAGATGGCGGAGGGGCGCATCTCCCTCAGCGCCCGCACCACGGCCGACGACCTCGACCTGCTGCTGCTGCTTGGGCCCCTGGACGCCGGCGGATCAGGCCAGATGGTCCACGCTGAAATCAAGGGGGAGGAGCTGGGGGCGCTGAAAAAGCGGCTGCTGGAGCTGCTGGAAAGATACCTGCCGCCCCCGGCTGTGGCCCTGCAAGTTGCTTCCACGCCCGTGGCGGCCGTTGATGCCGTGCAGACTGTTACCGAGGTGAAGGAGTATCTTGACGGGGAGGGATACAGCAGCTGCCCCGTGCTGGAAGAGGGGAAGGTTGCGGGGCTGATCAGCCGGAAGGAGATAGAGAAGGCCCTGCGCAGCGGGCTGGGCCAGGCGGCGGTGCGAGGGCTGATGAGGCGGCAGCCGGTGACAGTGGGACCGCAGGTTCCGTTTACCGCCCTGCGCCGGGCTTTCGTGGAGGCCAAAACGGAGCACATTATTGTCGTGGACGAGGCGGGGCAGCCCCTGGGGATGGTCACCCCCATTGACATCCTGCGCTACCTTTACCGCCGGGACCGGCGGCTGCCCTCTCCTGCGCACAAGGGCAGCCTCCTGCAGCGGGAAAGCAGACCGGAGGCCGCCGAGGCCGACAACCTGGGCCCCCTCCTCCAGGAGAAGCTGCCTCCGCGCTGGCTGGGCTACCTTCTTCTCATCGGGCAGCGGGCGGAGATCATGGGCCTCCAGGTTTACCTGGTGGGCGGGGTCATCCGCGATCTCCTGCTCGACGCCGAATTGGCCAAGGATCTCGATATTGTTGTTCTCTCCGACGCGGTGAAATTTGCCCGGGAAATGGCCAAATTATTAGGTGGAAAGTTGAAAGTATTTGAACAGTTTGGCACCGCCTCGCTTTTCCTGGAAGAGGGCCTCCGCCTCGATTTTGCCACCGCCCGCCGCGAGGTTTACGCCGCGCCGGCGGCGCTGCCGCAGGTGGAGGGGACGGAAGATCTGAAGAGCGACCTTTTCCGGCGCGACTTCACCATTAACACCCTTGCCTGCTCGCTCCTTCCGGGCTCTTTTGGAGATCTCCATGATTTCTTCAACGGGCGGGAGGATCTGCACCGCGGGCTTATCCGCACCCTTTACAACCTCAGCTTCGTTGACGATCCCTTGCGGCTGCTTCGCGCGGTCAGGTTCGAGCAGCGCTTCGCCTTCCGCATCGAGGAGAATACTCTCTCCCTCATGGAGAAGGCGGTGCGCGGCCGGGTTCTCGACAAGGTCAGCCGCCAGCGGCTGGCCCGGGAAGTGAGCCTCATCTACGATGAACCCGATCCCGTGGCCGTTCTCATGCGCCTTCACGAGCTGGGCCTGCTGGAGCAGGTTTATCCCCGCCTGGCTCCCGGCGGCGAGACCTGGGCGCGTCTGAAGTGCATCAGGGAGGCCCTTGCCTGGGCGGAGCAGCGCCCCTGGGACAGCCCTCCCGACAAGGAGCTGGTCTACCTGAGCGGCTTGCTCCTGGAGATGGCGCCCCAGGATCAGCTGGCCACACTGCGCCTGCTGGGCCTGTCGCGGGAGCGGGCCGGGACGGTCCTGCAGGGCTGCCGGGAGGTGCCGCCGCTGCTGGAAGAGCTCTCCGGTGCGGAGGGGGGCAACCCCCGGCCCAGCGTCCTGGTGGAGAAACTCGATCCCTTGCGCCGGGAAGCCCTTCTTCTGCTCTATGCCCTGGCCGGGAGCAAGACCCTGCAGGACCACATCAGGGTCTATCTCGAAAGCCTGCAATACGTGCGCCCGCGCCTTAGGGGGGGCGCCCTGAAAGAGCTGGGCCTGCAGCCCGGCCCCCTTTACGGGGAGATCCTGAGGCGGCTGCGTCGGGCCGTCCTTGACGGAGAAGTGCGCAGCTACGAGGAAGAGCTGGTTTTTGTTAAATCCTACCTTGAACGGCGAGAGGGGGAATAAAAAATCTATCCCCAAAGTCTGCTAGAGCTAATCTACCGCCTTCCGGCCTTGCTCCTGGCTATCACTGTGCACGAGTATGCCCATGCCCGCGCCGCCTATCATTTCGGCGATGCCACGGCCAAGTGGCAGGGGCGGCTGAGCTTGAATCCGCTGCGCCACCTGGATCCCATCGGCACCATTACCCTGATCCTCTTCGGCTTCGGCTGGGCCAAACCGGTGCCGGTGAATCCCTACAATTTTCACGATTACCGCAAGGGTATGCTCTGGGTTTCCTTTGCCGGCCCGCTGGCCAATTTCGCTCTTGCCTTTGCCGGCCTCTTTTTTTTATACTTGCCCTTGCGGCTGGGCTATGTCTGGGGCTTCTATCTTCAATTCATGGAGACACTGGCGGTGTTCAACATTCTCCTGGGCATCTTCAACCTGCTCCCGCTGCCGCCGCTGGACGGCTCGAAAGTTCTGGCGGCCCTGGCGCCGGAAAGCGCGGGCCGTTTTTACCGGCAAATTGAACCCTACGCACCCGTCCTGCTTATGCTGCTCATTTTCAGCGGGGTGACTGGGCGGATTATTATACCCCTTTTCAGGTACGTGTATAATGGTATGGCAGGGCTAGTCCTGATGATCTTGGGTTTATTTTAAGGAGTGAAATGATGAAGCGGGAAGAAAAAGAAAACAGGAGAAAAATTATTGTCAGCGGGGCGCGGCCCAGCGGCAAGCTTCACTTGGGCAATTACATTGGCGCCCTGAAGAAGTGGGTGGAGCTGCAGGAGCAGTACCGCTGCTACTTCTTTATCGCCGACTGGCACGCCCTGACCACGGGCTACAAGGAGTCGCACCAGGTGAGGGAAAACAGCCGGGAGATGCTCCTGGACTGGCTCAGCGTGGGCCTGGATCCCGACAAGGCCGTTCTCTTTCGGCAGTCGAGGGTGAAGGAGCATGCCGAGCTCTTCCTGCTCCTGGCCATGATCACGCCCATTGCCTGGCTGGAGCGCTGCCCCACCTTCAAGGAGCAGCTCCGCGAGCTCCAGGGGAAGGAGATCCACAATTACGGCTTCCTGGGCTATCCCCTGCTGCAGGCCGCCGATATTCTCATCTACCGGGCTGATGCTGTCCCCGTGGGGGAAGACCAGCTGCCGCACCTGGAGATCACCCGCGAGGTGGCCCGCCGCTTCAATTATCTTTACGGCCGGATTCTAACGGAGCCGGAGCCGCTGCTGGGGGAGCACGCCTTGCTGCCGGGCATTGACAGCCGCAAGATGAGCAAGAGCTATGACAACTACATTGCCCTCTCCGATCCTCCCGAAGTAGTCAAGCGGAAGGTGAGCATGATGATCACCGATCCCCAGCGGCAGCGGCGGCGCGATCCGGGGCGCCCCGAAGTGTGCACCGCCTATCGCTTCCAGGAGATCTTCAATCCACCCGAGGTGGAGCGCATCGCCTCAGCCTGCCGGACGGCTGAGATTGGCTGCGTCCAGTGCAAGGAGATCCTGGGGCACAAGCTGGTTGAGTTCCTGGTTCCCATCCACGAAAAGAGGCGGGAGCTGGAGGAGAAAAGCGACTACCTCGAGGAGATTCTCCTGGGCGGTGAAGAGAAGGCGAGGCGGGATGCTTCCGCCACTCTCGAGGCGGTCCGCGAGGCGATGAAGATCTGATGACGCAGCAGGCTGCCTGCACCATCAAGCTGCCCGTTTTTGAGGGGCCCTTTGATCTCCTCTACCACCTGGTGAAGAAGGCGGAGATCGATATCTGGTCCGTTTCCATCGCCGCCATCACGGAGCAGTACCTTGCCTACCTGAAGTCAATGCAGGAGCTTAACCTTGATATCGCCAGCGAGTTCCTGGTCATGGCGGCGACGCTGCTGCGCTTAAAATCGAAGATGCTCCTGCCCCGGCCGCCGCGGCACGGCGAGGAGGAAGAAGAGGATGACGAGGCCCTCTTCCAGATCAACAGCCCCGAGGAGCTCTTTGAAAGGCTCGAAGAATACCGCCGCTTCAAGGAAGCTGCCGGCTACCTGGGCCGGCTCGCCGAGGAGCAGCAGAAGATATACCTTCGCTCCACCGGAAAGAAACTGGTAGTCATACCTAAAAAAGAGGTGCAGCAGTCCTACTATACCTACTGGGAGGGAGCCCAGCTTCTCGGCGAAATTATGAACCGCATCGAGGCCGCTGCGGCGGCGCGCTCGCTCCCGCCGGTGATCGAATTGCTGGAGGATCTTCCGGTGAACGAGCGGAGCGCCTATATCTGCCGCCTCCTCGAGCAGAGGGGGCCTGTACTCCCCTTCAACGCCTTCCTTAAGCGGAAGGGGATCTGGGAACTGCTTGTAACCCTCGTCTCTTTGCTGGAGCTGGCCCGCCTGCGGAAGGTCATCCTGCTGCAGGAGCGCCACTTCGGGCCCATCCTGGTGCGGCTGGCAAAGGAGAATGACCATGGAACGCGCACAGTGCAAGGCGCTAATTGAAGCCATTCTTTTCCTAAAGGAAGAGCCCGTTAAAGCGGAGCAGCTGGCTAAATTTCTGGAGAGCTCCCCCGACGAGGTGCGCACCCTGGTGAAGGAGCTGCAGGAGGAGCTTGCCTCGCAGCAGCGCGGCCTGCGCATTTTCGAGATCGCCGGGGGCTACCAGATGGGCAGTGCACCGGAGCTGGCCCCGTACATTGAAAAGGCCCTGGGGGAGAAGGAATCGGATAGCCTCTCTCCCGCCGCCCTGGAGACCCTGGCCATCATCGCCTACAAGCAGCCCCTGACCCGCGTGGAGATTGAAGCGGTGCGCGGCGTCCGCTGCGAGCATGTCCTTGACCAGCTGCTCAAGCGCAAGCTCATCTGCGTCTGCGGCCGCAAGGAGGGGCCGGGGCGCCCCCTGCTCTACAAGACCACTCCCGATTTCTTAAAGTTTTTTGGCCTGAAAAGCCTGGAAGAACTGCCTCCCCTGGAGCAGTAGCCTTGCTTCACCTTCTCTTTTTGCCTCCTGCGTGCCCCCGGCAATGCGTTTTTTTCCCATAACAGGGTAAAGTATAAAAGGTCTAGGGAGTTTTGTCAGGGGAGAGTGTGCATGGCCTGGTGGGCCTGGCTGCTGGTTCTCTTAATCTTCTGCTTTCTTCTGGCTGCCTTGATCCTGCTTCTGCCGCTGCGCATATTTGTGCACTACCTTAGAGAAAATAAAAAAGATCACATCAGCCTGCGGGTAAAGCTGGGCTCATTCCCGCTCTCCATGGAGCTGTGGCAGGGAGAGGCCGGGGAGGGGGATTGGACCTCTCACCTGGCAGTGGGGCGGTTCAGGATACCGGCTGTTCTCCTGCAAAAGGTGGCCGGCCTGGCCGGCTTCCGGGGGAAAAAGAGCGGAAGCAGCCTTATGGACCTGTTCAGGGCCGCTGACAGCTTAACCATCACCCGGCAGCTTCGCGCCTTGCTGAAAAAGATCACCCTCTCCCGCCTGGAGCTTGAGCTAACCTGGGGATGGGACGATCCCGCCCTCACCGGGCTGGCGGCAGGGGGCTTGTGGGCCCTGCTAGGCGCCATCGCCGGACTGCTCCAGGAATATTTTTCGCTGGCAGCCAAGCCCCGCTTGCAGGTCGTGCCCCTCTTCAGGTCGGCGGAGCTGCGACTTCGTTGTGAAGGAGAAATCAGGCTGTCCCTTTACTGCCTGTTAAAGCTGCGGCAGACGGTCAAAAAAATAGGAGGTGTACCCGGTGGAACATCATCCCATTGAAAGCCTGATGAAGACGGCCATGGAAAATTTGAAGGAGATGGTTGATGTAAACAAGATCGTGGGCGATGCCGTGGAAACCCCTGACGGCAGCGTGATCATCCCCATTTCCAGGGTATCCTTCGGCTTTGCCGCCGGGGGGACGGAATTTGAGCAACAGGCCGGCAACGGCAGCGGCAACCACAACAACAGGCCGGCGGAGCTTCCCTTCGGCGGGGGCAGCGGCGGCGGCGTCTCCGTGCAGCCCGTGGCCTTTCTGGTGGCCGGACAGGGCCAGGTTCGCCTCCTGCCCGTGGATCGCCACGCCATGCTTGACCGGCTCATCGACATAGCCCCCCAGGTGCTCGATCAGCTCCAGGAGCTTTTCAACCGGCGCGGCGAGCGCCGCGGCTCCAGGGAGGAGCTAAACAGCAGCCGCTACAGATAGCCCCCAAAGGCGCCCGCAGGAAAAACATAAAATTAAGCCCGCGGGAATAATTATGAACGATAAGGGTTCATCTACTTCCCGGGAGCGAAGGCAATGAGAAATAGACCGCGGGTGCTCCTTATTGCAGCTTTACTGCTGGCCGCTTTCTGCTTTTTACCAGTTCCGGCGGCGGCAGAGGAGCCGGAGGTGAGCGCCCTTTCGGCGATACTGGTGGACCGGGAAAGCGGGAGGGTGCTCTGGGCCAAGGATGAGCACCGGCGCCTGCCCATCGCCTCGACGACGAAAATCATGACGGCCCTGCTGGCCCTGGAGCACGGCCGTGAAGAGGATATGGTAACGGTAAGCAAGGCGGCGGCCTCCACGGAAGGCTCTTCCATCTGGCTGGAGGAGGGCGAAAAGAAGACCCTGGGAGAGCTGATCTACGGCCTCATGCTGCGCTCGGGCAACGATGCCGCCGTGGCCATCGCCGAGCATATCGGGGGAACAGAGGAGAAATTCGTGGAAATGATGAATCAAAAAGCCGCCGCCCTGGGGGCCAAGAATACCCTTTATGCCAACCCCCACGGCCTGCCGGGCGGCCGGCAGTACAGCACCGCCTATGACCTGGCTTTGATCACCCGCCGGGCTCTGGAAAATGAGCGCTTCCGCCAGATTATTGCCACCCCCAGCTGGACCATAAGCTGGCCCGGGCGGCCCTGGGACCGGGTCATGGCCAGCCAGAACCGGCTGCTGGAGCTCTATCCCGGGGGAGACGGCGTCAAGACCGGCTGGACCAGGGCCGCGGGCCGCTGCTTTGTTGGCTCTGCCACCCGGGAGGGCTGGCAGCTGGTCTGCGTGGTTTTAAATGCGCCGCAGATGTGGGAGGATGCCATGCTCCTTCTGGACTACGGCTTTAACAATTACCGGCGCCAGAAGGTGCTGCGCCGGGGCCAGGTCCTCTGCACCGCCCCGGTGCTCAAGGGAACAGGCCGGGTGGAGGTGGCGGTAAAGGAGGATCTGCACCTGCCCCTGCTGCCCGGCGAAGAGGAGGCGCTGCGCTGCCGCATTCTCCTCGATGAGGCCATCAGGGCCCCCCTGGCGGAGGGCGAAGAGATAGGCAAAGCGGAGATATACCTGGGGGAGCAGCTCCTGGCGCGGGCCGCCCTCTGCTCCGGCCATGCCGTGGCCAGAAAAGGGCCTTTCAGGTACTGCCTGGAGCTGGTGGGTGCGCTGCTTCGCGGGGAGGTGGGAGAATGATGGGCTATCTCTGGGCGGCCCTGATCTGCCTGTCGATTTTGACCGCCGCCCTGCGCGGGAACATGGGCGCCATTACGCCGGCCATTTTCTCGGCGGCGGAAAGCGGCGTCAAGGTGGCCTTTGGGTTAATCGGAACGATGACCTTCTGGCTGGGGATGATGAAATTGATTGAAACTTCGGGCATGATGGAATTACTCACTAAAATGCTCCGCCCCCTGGCGCGCCTCGCCTTTCCCCGCATTCCCGCCGGCCACCCGGCGATGAATGCCATCCTGATGAACCTAAGCGCAAACGTCCTCGGGCTTGGCAACGCGGCGACCCCTTTTGGGATCAAGGCCATGCAGGAGATGCAAAAAATCAACCCGCTGGGCGACACGGCATCGGATGAAATGTGCACCTTTCTGGCCATCAACACCTCCAGCATCACCCTCCTTCCCACCACGGTGATGGCCCTGCGGGCGGCGGCGGGATCGGCCAATGCGGCCGACATCCTGGGCACCACCATCATCGCCACCTGCTGCTCCACGGCGGTGGCCCTGCTGGCCGATCGCCTGCTGCGAAGGAAGGTTGAGCGGTAATGGCGGCCCGGATCGCCGAAGCGGCGGCAAACTGGCTTATCCCGCTGCTCATCCTTGCGGCCATTGCCGGCTCCATCTGGCGGCGGGTGGATATATTCGACCGTTTCATTGAGGGGGCCAAGGAAGGTTTCACCCTTTCCATCCGCCTCATTCCCTACCTGGTGGCGATGCTGGTGGCGATAACCCTTTTCCAGGCATCGGGGGCCATGGAGATCCTCTCCCGCTGCCTGGAGCCTCTCCTGGGAGGGCTGGAAGGAGCGGCGGATCTTCTTCCCCTGGCCATCATGCGCCCCCTCTCCGGGAGCGCCTCCCTGGCCATAGTAAGCGATATCCTGGAGCGGCGGGGGGCTGATTCGCTCGTTGGGCGCATTGCCTCCACGATGATGGGGAGCACAGAAACAACATTTTACATCCTCACCGTTTATTTTGGCGCGGCGGGGGTTTACCGGGGCCGCCATGCCCTGGTGGCGGGGCTGCTGGCGGACCTGGTTGGTTTCGCGGCGGCTTTTTTCATCTGCCGCATCGTATTCGGGTAGAGTCAGGGAGGCGATGAGGAGCGCATGGAAGAGGTTGTCGTGGTTGGGGGCGGCTGGGCCGGTTGCGCCGCGGCCCTCATGGCAGCCAAAAAAGGCTTGCCCGTAACCCTGGTGGAGCGGACAGACCGCCTGCTCGCCTCGGGGCTGGTGGGAGGAATCATGCGCAACAACGGGCGCTACACCGCCGCCGAAGAATTGAAGCTGATGGGGGCGGGCGAACTCATCGACATTACCGACGCCGCGGCGCGGCATAGAGGCCTCGATTTTCCCGGTCACAGGCATGCCTCTCTCTACGATGTGGAGAAGGTGGAGCTGCCGGTGGAGCGGCTGCTTGCGCGCTACGGGGTGAAGCTGCTGCGGCAATGCCGGGCCGTGGACGTGGTGGCGGGGAACGGGAAAATCGAGGCGATAAGGGTTTTGCAGAGGGACGGGGCCGATTTGCTCCTCCGGGGGAGAGCATTTATTGATGCCAGCGGCACGGCGGGCCCGACGGCCAACTGCAACCGCTTTGGCAACGGCTGCGCCATGTGTATTTATCGCTGCCCCACCTTCGGCCCGCGGGTAAGCATCGCCGTCAAGGCGGGGGCCGTGGAGAGGGCTGTTTTAAGGCGGGCCGGCACTCCCGGCTATTTCAGCGGCTCCTGCGAGCTCGAGCCTACCTCCCTGGCCGGGTGGCTGCAGAAAGAGCTCCGGGAGAAGGGGCTGGCCATCATCCCACTGCCGCCTGAAGCGCTGGCCTCGCAAAGCAGCGTGTCGGTAGAGATAAAGGCCTGCCGCCAGTACAGCTCCGAGGCTTTTGTCCGCAATCTTGTTCTCCTGGATACCGGGGCCGTGAAAATGATGGTGCCCTACATGCCCCTCGCTGTCCTGCGCCAACTGGAAGGATTTGAAGAGGCCGTATTTCGCGATCCCCTGGGCGGGAGCAGGGGCAACTCTATTCGCTTCAGCGGTGTCATCGAGCGCGACCGGCGGCTGCTGGTACCCCCGCTGGAGAATCTCTTCGTGGCCGGCGAAAGGGCCGGCTTGAGCCTGGGCCACACGGAAGCCATCGTCACCGGGACCCTAGCCGGCTACAATGCCTGGCGCATCTGCGTCGGGGAGGAGCCGGTGGAACTGCCGCGCGGCTGCGCCTGCGGGGATCTTGTCGCCCTCACCGGCCTGGGAGAGGGGTGGCGTGAAAAGCACGACCTGGTTTACAGTCTATCGGGAGGCCCCCTCTGGGAGCACCTGCAGCAGCAAAATCTATACAGCACTGATCCCGAGGAGATTAAGCGGCGGCTCGACTCTCTCGGTCTCCTGCAGCTTTTTGCGGCGGACGCCCCTCCGCCGTGATTTTTTCACTTCGCCCTTGCCATGCCAAGGGAATGCAGATGGCCTCAAACCATGGGGTGGGGCGCTCAAAAGTGGGACAAAAAGGTACGTCCCTGGCGTCCCGCTTTTCTCACTTCTCACCTCTCACTTCTCAAAG
Organism: Bacillota bacterium; assembly: GCA_012800855.1. GTDB lineage: Bacteria > Bacillota > Dethiobacteria > DTU022 > DTU022 > JAAZIN01. Next base: position 21,415 of record JAAZIN010000022.1, on the reverse strand, counting down.
TGTTTATTCAGGCGATTTTAAGCTTCAATTTTTCCTTGGCATGAAGGACATGGTATAGTGTAGTAGGGAAAATATCCACGTTGTTCATGGAAGATGGAATGCCCGTTGCGTCTCTCCAGGTATCTTGCCCTGGCCGGGGTGGCCTCCCGCCGCAAGGCCGAGCAGATTATCGCCTCCGGCCGGGTTGCCGTCAACGGGGCCGTGGTGACCCTTCCCCAGCACCGGGTGGAGGCGGGCGACAGGGTTACCGTGGACGGCCGAGAGGTGGAACCGTCCCGTGAAAAGTACTACCTGCTCCTGGACAAGCCGGCCGGCTATCTCTCCACTGCCTCCGATCCCCGGGGCCGGCCGACGGTGCTGGATCTCGTCGGTAATATTCCGGCCCGCCTTTACCCGGCGGGGCGCCTCGACCTGGACAGCACGGGGCTGCTGCTCCTGACCAACGACGGGGAGCTGGCCTACCGGCTCACCCACCCGCGCTTTGGGGTGAAGAAGCGCTACCGGGTCCGGGTTAAGGGAGTGCCCGATGCGGCCACGCTGGAACGCATGGCCCGGGGGATGGAGCTGGAAGATGGGCGCACCGCCCCGGCGGAGGTGCGCCTCATCCGCCGCCTTCCCGGCGGCGCCCTGCTGGAGATCACCCTTATTGAGGGGCGGAAGAGACAGATCAAGCGCATGTGCGCCGCGGCGGGCCACCCCGTGGTGGAGCTGCGGCGAACGGGATTGGCCTTTCTCACGGCCGCGGGGCTGAAGGAGGGCCAATACCGCCGCCTCACCGTAGACGAGGTGAAGCGCCTTTACCGCCTCGTGGGGCTGCTGCCGCCGCACCGCCTCTAGAAGCGGTTCCGCCGAAGGCGCGGGCATTCATCTGCCGTTCAAAAAAATGCTTGCCCTTTTTCGGATAATGGGATATTCTTTTGATGACAATAAAATAATTTTTACAGGTGCCCCGACGAGGGGCTTATAAGGGAAGCAGGTGCAAATCCTGCGCGGACCCGCCACTGTAACCGGGACCCTGCAGCAACTAAATGCCACTTCGCCGCCATGGCGTGGGAAGGCCGCTGCCAGGGGATGAACGGAAGCCAGGAGACCTGCCTGTAAAAAGACGTACTGAGCCTTCGTGGAGAGAGGGAGGTGCGTATATTTGGGCGCATATCAAGCTCGGCCACCATAGGCCGGGCTTTTTTGCAGGGGGAAGTCGGACAAGCACTAATACAGAAAAGACGGGAGGATTTTAAATAATGAAAAAACATATGCTGCCGGTAATTTTGCTCATAGTGGTCGTGATCCTGCTGGCGGGATGTGGCGACGGCGGCAGCGGCGCGGGGGAGAAGGAGGAGCTGCGCATTGTCTCCCTTATGCCGAGCAATACCGAGATCCTCTTTGCTTTGGGCTTGGGAGACGCCGTTGTGGGCGTAACTGATTACTGCAACTACCCGCCCGAGCTGGAGAAGGCGGTGGAAGAGGGGCGGATCCAGCGCATGGGAGATTCGTATAACGTAAACGAGGAACTGCTGGTCAGCCTCGAGCCGGACCTGGTGCTGTTCGGATTTGCCTCCGATGCCGTCGAGCGGCTCGCCGGGCTGGGGATCAGGGCAGAAGTAATTTATCCGAAAAGCCTGGAGGAGACCTATGCCAGCATCCGCCTCATTGGGGAGCTTGCCGGGTGCCAGTCCGAGGCGGAGAAACTGGCCGCCGACATGGAGGCAGCCGTGGCCGCGGTAAAGGAGAAAGCTGCCGCCGTACCCGACGCGGAGAAGCCGCGTGTCCTCATGCTTCTGGATCTCGACTATCTCTACGTGGCCGGGGCGGGGACCCTGGAAAATGAACTTATTGCCGCCGCCGGCGGGATTAACGTGGTGGAAGTTCAAGACTATCCCCAGATCAATGAAGAGGCGATTATCAATTACAACCCCGACATTATCCTCTGCAGCTTCCCCTTCCGGGACCGGATCCTTGCGGAGAAGGAGGCCTGGAAAGGCATTGCCGCGGTTCAAAATGAAGCCGTATACGATGTGGACGGAGACCTGATCAACCGCCCCGGCCCGCGCCTGGTGCAGGGGCTGGAGCAGCTCTACGCCATTTTTTATCCCGGCCAGTAGCAGGAAGGAGCAGCAGTGATGCGGGGAAGGCGATTTTTCCTGCTTGTCCTTTTACTCGTTATCGCCGCCGCGGTGATGCTGGCCGCGGTAGGCATAGGCGCGGTGATGATACCTCTGCGGGAGGTGGCCGGGATCATTTGGAACGCGCTGCGCGGCTCCATCTCCCCGTCCCCCCTTCCGGCGGAGACGATCATCCTGCAGGTCCGCCTTCCCCGCATATTGCTGGGCTTTTTCATCGGCGCCTCGCTCTCGGTGGCGGGGACGGCCTTCCAGGGGCTGTTGCAGAACCCCCTGGCCGACCCCTACACCATCGGCGTATCCAGCGGCGCCGCCTTGGGGGCCACTGCGGCCATGCTTTTTTTCCCCAAAGCTGCTTCCACCTTTACCATACCCCTGGCCGCCTTTGCCGGCGCCCTGCTGGCCCTCTTCACCGTCTACCGGCTGGGCAGCGTGGGAGGTCGCCTGCCGGTGGTGACGGTGCTGCTGGCCGGGGTGGTGGTGAGCTCCTTCCTCTCGGCGGCAATCTCCCTGGGTATGCTCCTGGCCAGGGAGCAGATGCGCAATATCTTCTTCTGGCTGGCCGGGGGGCTGGGGCAGAAGGGTTGGCCCCTTCTCCTTCTCATCATCCCTTACTTCGCCGCTGGCCTGGCCGTCCTGCTCTACCTCTCCCGCGATCTCAACCTCATCCTCCTTGGAGAAGAGGATGCCCTCAGCCTTGGGGTGGAGGTGGAGCAGACAAAGAGGTGGATCCTGGTGGCCGCCTCGCTCATCACCGCCGGGGCCGTTTCGGTCAGCGGGATGATCGGCTTCGTCGGCCTCATCGTGCCCCACGCCATGCGCATTCTTATCGGGCCCGATCACCGCTACCTCTACCCGGCGGCCCTTCTCGGCGGGGGCATCTTCCTGGTGGCCGCCGATACCTTTGCGCGCACGGTTATCGCGCCGGCGGAAATCCCGGTGGGCATCATTACCGCCTTCCTGGGGGCGCCCTTCTTTATCTACTTGCTGCGCCGCCACCGGGAAAAGTACCGCTTTTAGAGGAGAAAAATGGGACTGCAGATTGAAGTTAAAGATCTCATCTTCGGCTACGGGGGGGAGACCGTCCTCGACGGGATCAGCCTGACCATCGGGCAGGGCGATTTCATCGGCATCATCGGCCCCAACGGCAGCGGCAAGTCCACTTTTTTAAAGAACCTGGCCGCCATTTTAACGCCCGCGGCCGGCGAGATCATCATCGACGGCAAGGCGCTGCCGCGCTGGAGAAGGCGCGAGCTGGCCCGCAGGCTGGCCCTGGTGGGGCAGGGCGCCGCCGCCGGCTTTAACTTTACCGTGGAAGAGATGGTGGCCATGGGGCGCTACCCCCATGTCCAGCGCTTTGGCTCCTTCAAGCCTACGGATCACCGGGCCGTGGAGCGGGCCATGCATCTTACCGGCTGCTATCACCTGCGGGAGAGGGGGATTTTCTCCCTCAGCGGCGGCGAGCGGCAGCGGGTGCTCCTGGCCCGCGCCCTGGCCCAGGAGACGCCCTGCCTGCTGCTGGATGAGCCCACCTCCTTTCTTGACTTGGGCTACCAGGTGGAGCTGCTGGAGCTGCTGCGCAGCTTGAACCAGCGGGAGCGCATCACGGTGGTGATGGTGATGCATGACCTGAACCTGGCCTCCCGCTATTGCCGCAAGCTTTTCCTCCTTTACGGCGGCCGCATCCATGCCTGCGGCGATCCCGAAGAGGTGCTCACCCGCGAGCACATCCTGGAGGTTTACCGGACCGAGGTGCTCATTGAGCCCCATCCCCTGGACGGGAAGCCGCAGGTTATTCCCGTGTCGACGGCCCAGGCCGGGCCGAACCAGAACTTTCAACAAAGAATTCATATTATCGGCGGCGGGGGCAGCGCCTCGCCGCTGATGAAAGAGCTCTTTGCCAGGGGCTTCTCCCTTTCGGCGGGCGTGCTCAGCGTAGGCGACAGCGACTGGGCCACGGCGCGCCGCCTCGGGCTGACCATGGTGGAGGAGGCCCCATTCTACCCCATCAGCCCGCAGCGCCACCGGCAAAACCTGGAACTCATTGAAAAGGCGGGGGCGGTGGTGTTGGCGCCAGTCTATATCGGCCCCGGCAACCTGCCCAACGTGGAGGCGGCCCTCTTTGCCCTGCAGCGGAAGCGGCCGCTTATCGTTATCGACGCTGCCGGCGTGGCCGGGCGCGATTTTACCGGGGGGCAGGGGGCGGCGCTTTACCGCCGCCTGGAGGAAGGCGGGGCGCTCTTTCTTCCCCGCCCTGATGCCGACGCCGTTATCGAGGCCCTCTTTTCCGCCTCCTCCGGCCAATGAGGCGGCTAATCTTCATTTCAATCCCGGCAGATGTTGTCTCTCGCTTCTGCGGGGTGTATTTTTATGTTCAATTGCAGGAATTAGCAGATATTAAGAGAATCTATCAAAAAAGAGACGGCGAGGGCAAGGAAGGGAGTCAACTATGTTGCGCTCATACCGCGAACCGGAGCGCCTCGAAAGCATTGCTGAATTTCCCAAGACGATCGCCCCTGCAGAAGAGAAGCCGCCTGCAGAGAAGATCAGAGTCCGGGTGCGCTTCGACTACCGCGGCCTGCCGCGGCCGGCGCGCTTCTTTTTCGGCGGCAAAGGGGCCAAGGAAGTGGCCGAGGAGATCCGCCAGCAGCAGGCAAACATGTGGCGAAACGTACCCATCCAGGGTGTGCATATCGAGGACATAGAGTTTTTTGAGCTTTACACGGTCTATGACGAGGTGGAAGAGACCTACGTGGCCTACGCCCCCGTTGAGCTGAGGGCGACCCTGGATTCCCTGGAGGAACTCCTGCGTTTTGTCAGCCGCGATGAATTCCGCCGGGTGGAATTCATCGAGCCGGAGCAGCTTAACCTGGCCCGCCGTGAGCTGGAGCGGCTTTTCTTCAAGTTTGGGGAGATGCTTCAGCAGAGATTGAAAGAGCGGGAGATTGGCAGCAGGTAGAGAAGAAGCCAGGAGCAAGGTATAAATTCCCCTCCCCTATACAAAATTATGGCCAGGAGGGGAATTTAAGGTGAATTACCTGCAGCGGTGGTTCTGCCGACGGGCGGCGCGAGTGGAACGGTTTCTCTTTGCCTGCACCGCCCTGCTGCTGGCCCTGCTGCTCCTGGGCCAGGTACTGATGCTGAACGAAAAGGTGCGCTCTGTGATAAGCCGGGTGGATTCCCTAGAGGGGTATCCCTACCGGGGGCTGGACCATGAATAGAGAGGTAAAATACTGTTTTGCACAAAAAAGGTATTCGCCATAAAATATCGAAAAAGTAATTGATATGTCGATTCATCGTGGGTTAAAAATTGCCATTGACGGCCCGGCCGGTTCCGGGAAAAGCACGGTAGCGCGGGAGGTAGCCCGCCGCTTGAATCTAACCTACCTCGACACCGGGGCGATGTACCGGGCCATGACCCTGAAGCTGCTCCGGGAAAAGGTGGATCTTTCCCATATCGACCGGGTGCTGGCGGTCCTGGAACGGACCGAAATTCTGCCGGGTCCAGATGAGCGCATCTATCTTGACGGAGAAGATGTCACCGCGGAGATACGGACCCCGCAGGTCAATGCAGCGGTCTCCCGGGTGGCGGAGCTGACGCCCGTCAGGCGGAAGCTGGTGCAGCAGCAGCAGGAGATCGCCGCCGCCGCGGAGGGCATCGTTATGGAGGGGCGGGATATTTCTTCCCGGGTTATGCCCGACGCCGATTTTAAATTTTATCTTGATGCCGACTTGACGGAAAGAGCCCGCAGGCGCATGCGGGAGCAGCATGCCAAAGGCCTCTTCCTCTCCTTTGAAAGCGTCCTCCATGAGATAAAAGAGCGTGACCGCATCGATTCCGAGAGAGCCGACTCCCCCCTGGAGATTGCTCCCGGTGTCCAGGTCATCGATACTACGTACTTGCCGGTTGAGGAAGTAGTAGAGCGCATAGTGCAGGCGGTCAACCGGCATCGGGATTGAAGGGGGTGGCTCTGGTGCTGTATTGCTTCGGTCATTTTATTTTCGCAATTTTTTATCGCCTCTTTTATCGCCGCCGCATTTACGGCAAGGAAAATATTCCTAAAAAAGGCCCGCTGATTATCTGCGCCAACCATATCAGCTGGCATGACCCTCTGGCCATAGGCAGCGCGCTGCCGGTGCATTATAAAATAAAGTTTATGGCCAAGGAGGAGCTTTTTCGCAACGCTTTTGTTGCCTTTATCCTGCGCATGGTGGGGGCCTTTCCGGTTAACCGCCAGGCTGCCGATTCCAGGGCCATCCGGCGTGCTTTTCAAGTGCTCAAGGAGGGCGGCGTGGTGGGCATCTTTCCCGAGGGCACGCGCAGCAAAACGGGACATCTCCAGAGAGCGCAAAAGGGAGCCGCACTGATAGCGGGCCGCACCGGGGCTCCGCTTTTGCCCGTGCTGATTGTCGGCCCCTACCGCCTGGGGCGCCCCCTGCGCATTATTTTTGGCCCCCTGTTTCACCTTCCCCCGCTGGAGTACAGCAGCAGGGAGGAGAAAAAGGCATACCTGGAGGAAGGCAGCAGGATTATCATGGAGCACTTGCAAGCGCTTCTCCCTGCTGATAATAATGGCGGTACTGATTAAGCTATTAGAGGCGAGTCTTTACCTGGAGTGAAATGGTTGTCTATTCGCATTGCTGAACATGCCGGCTTCTGCTCTGGCGTCAGGGAAGCCGTGGAGCGGGCCCTGCAGGAGGCAGCCCGCCGCGGACGCGTTTTTACCCTTGGGCCGCTGGTGCACAATGAGGCGGTTATTGACTACCTAGCCCGGCACAATGTAGTTGCCGTCAATAGCCCCGAAGAGGCGGCGGAGGGAGTTCTCATCATCCGCACTCACGGCGTCCCTCCCGCAGTGCTGGAGCAGGCAGGCCGCGTGGAGCGGCTGGAAGTGCTCGATCTCACCTGCCCCAAGGTGCAGCGCGTGCAGAAGCTGGCCCGGAAGCTTGCTGAGAGCGGGAATCAGATCATCATCTTCGGAGATGCCCGGCATCCGGAGGTGAAAGGAGTTGTGGGATGGGCCGGGGAAGAAGCCGAGATTGATGTCGTGGCTTCGGTAGAAGAGTTGAGAAGCCTCGCCATCAAGCCTGCGGCTGCTCTTATTGCCCAGACCACCGGGGATCAGGCTGTATACGAAGAGCTTAAGGCTCTCTTCTTGCAGTGCTGCCCCGGGGGGAAGGTTTATGATACATTATGCCCCGAAACGGGGTTGCGGCAGCGGGAAGCCCTCCGGCTGGCCTCCGCAGTGGAGGCCATGGTGGTGGTGGGAAGCCCCGCCAGCGCCAATACCAGGGCCCTGGCCGAAGCCTGCCGGCGCCTGAAGCCGACCGTGATGGTGGCGGGCGCAGGGGAGCTTGATCCCCGCTTTTTGCGGAAATACCGCCTTATTGGCGTGACCGCGGGGGCTTCAACTCCCCACTGGATGATAAAGGAGGTAGTGGAAAGAATGGAGAACGAGAAGCTGGAACTGGGAACAGGACTTGCAGAGGAGGGTCCGGGAGAAGAGACAGTTCCGAAGGCAGAAGTGATGGAAGGAGAAATGCGGGAAGGGCAGCAGGATCAAAACCAGGAAGTGAAAGCTGCAGCGGTGATTGAAGAAGGAGAGAAGGAGCGGGCTGAAGCAGAACCGGAAGCTCTCCGGGAAGAGGCGGCTGATGCGTCAGAAGCGGAAGATGATCTGGCCGAGGATTTTGATTTTGCCGAAAGCCTGAACCTGGTCCAGGTGGGAGAGCAGGTTACCGGGAAGGTGGTTCGAGCGGAGGCGGACGAGGTATACCTGGATATCGGCTACAAGAGCGAAGCCCTGCTGCCGGCCAGAGAAGTATATTTGCAAGAGGGGGAAAAGCTCAGCGACCGCTTTGCCACGGGACAGGAGATAGAGGTCACGGTTATCGATGTGGATGAGCAGGAGAGCAAGGTTGTGGTCTCGCACAAGCGCCTGGCCCGGGAAAAGAGATGGCAGGAGCTGTACCGGCTGCTTGAAGAAGGGGCTACCGAAGAGGGAAGGGTAAAGCAGGTGGTCAACGCGGGCATGGTCATTGACCTGGGCGAGGGGATCGAAGGGTTCATGCCCGGCTCTCTCGTCGACCTGCGCTATGTTCCCGATTTCAAGCCTTTTCTTGGGCAGAAGGTCAAGTTCAAGGTCATCGAGATCAACCGGGAGAAAGACAAAGTCATCCTGTCGCGCAAGAAAGTGCTGGAAGAGGAGAACCAGCGCCGGAAGGAGGAAACCCTGCGCTCGCTGGAGGTGGGTTCCATTATCCATGGCGTGGTCAGGCGCCTCACCAACTTCGGCGCCTTTGTCGATGTTGGCGGAATTGACGGGCTGGTTCATATCTCGGAGATCTCCTGGGAGCGCGTGGAGCACCCCCAGGAGGTGGTGAAGGTGGGCCAGGAGATCGAGGTGAAAGTGCTCGATGTCATTCCCGAAAAAGAGCGCATCAGCCTGAGCTTGCGGCAAACCCAGCCCGATCCCTGGACGAGGGCGATGCAGGAGCTCAAGAGCGGCGACATCGTTAAAGGCAGGATCACCCGCCTGGTTAATTTCGGCGCCTTTGTGGAGCTAAGGCCCGGGGTGGAAGGGCTGGTGCATATCTCCCAAATTGCCGATTACCACGTGAAGCATCCCTCGGATGTGCTCAAGGAAGGTGAAGAGGTAGAGGTCAAGGTCCTGGAGCTGAAGCCTAAAGCAAAGCGCATCGGCCTGAGCATGAAAGAGGTTCGCAAGAGCACTTACAACGCCTCCCCGGGCGAGATGGAAAGCGGCGACCCCGGCACGGTAACCCTGGGCGATGTCTTTGGCGATCTCTTCGAGCAGGAAGTCGCATCTATAAAAGAAGAGAGCAGCGCGGAATCGCCGGAAGATGCGGCGGAAGAAGAGTAGATGGGCCGGCTTCGCCGCAAGGACGAGCATATTGTCATCAGGTTGAAGCAGAAAGCTGGACTTGCGGACTTTTCCCATATCCATTTTGTGCATAACTGCTTGCCCGAGCGCGATCTGGACGAGGTGACCCTGGAAACGACCCTGCTGGGAAGAAAACTGGGGTCACCTCTTTTTATCAATGCCCTCACCGGGGGCACGCCCCTGTCGAAAAAGATAAACGCCGCTCTTGCCGGCGTGGCCAGGGAGTGCGGCCTGCCCATGGCCCTGGGTTCGCAGATGGCGGCCCTGGATAACCCCCGCGTGGAAGATACCTACAGGGTGGTGCGCGAAGTTTACCCTGACGGGCTCATCTGGGCCAACCTGGGTGCCTACGCCACCCCGGAGATGGCCCGCAGGGCCATCGAGATGATCGATGCCGCGGCGCTGCAGATACACCTCAATGTGCCCCAGGAGCTGGCCATGCAGGAGGGCGACTGCCGCTTTCGCGGCACCCTGCAGCGGATCAGGGAGATTGTCTCCGTTGTGGATCGCCCGGTCATAGTCAAGGAGGTGGGCTTCGGCATCGCCCGGGAGCAGGCCCGCCGGTTGATCGCGGCGGGCGTGGCGGCGATAGATGTGGGCGGGCGCGGTGGCACTAATTTCCTGGCCATAGAAGCCCGCCGCTCCCGGCGCCCTCTCTCTCCCGAAGTTCTTGGCTGGGGCCTTCCCACGGCCGTGAGCCTGCTCGAGGTTCTTGATGCCGCCGCCGGCAAGGTGGAGGTGCTCGCCTCCGGCGGCATGTTCTCCAGCCTCAATATCGCCAAGGCCCTAGCCCTGGGCGCACAGGCGGTGGGCCTGGCCGGGCACCCCCTCTACCTGCTCATGAAGCGCGGCCGAGACACCCTCATCCAGGAGATAAGAAGGATTGAACGGGAGTTGCGCCTGATCATGCTCATGACCGGAGCCGCTTCGCTGGAGGAGCTGCGCCGGGTCCCCCTGGTTATTACCGGCTTCACCGGAGAGTGGGTGAAGCAGCGCCGCCTCCGCCTTCCCCCGAATGTATGCGGGGTGCCGCTCCCGCCCGTTGATTAAAATTAGGCCTTTTCCAGAAACACCTACTGCATCCACTACCGGGCGGCTCATGGGCCGCCCCTGCTGCTTGATGGGGTCTGCTCTTAGGCCTCCGTCCCCCGCCTTCCGACCTCAGATTTTTGCTGCATAAAAGCGGTATTCGCGGAGAAGATAAGCAAGAGAAAATGTGAAAATGAATCGGTCAAGGCTGTTAACCCCTGCCAGAACAAGGAGGCTTGACTATGCCTGTAGGAATGATTATTCTGCTGGCCATCTCCATCCTCATATTTCTTGGCCTGGCCCAGCGGGTCCTGGATCGGCTGGGTTTGACCGATCGGGCCGCCCTTCTATTTATCGCGGCTATGCTCGTGGGCGGTTTTCTCCCCGATATTCCCTTGACTCGGACTCTCTCCATAAATATAGGCGGCGGGATCATTCCCCTCATCCTGCTGGTCTACCTTTTTATTAAAGCCGGCACTCCCAAGGAGAGAACCCGCGCCGCGGTGGCCATGCTGGCCTCGGCGGTGGTCATCTACCTGGTGCTGAAGGTTTTTCCCCTGGAGCCCACCTATGCCTTTCTCGTCGATCCCCTTTACCTGGTGGCGCTTATCGCCGGGGTGGCCGGCTACCTGGCCGGGCGCTCCCGCCGGTCGGCCTTTATTGCCGGCGTGGGCTCCATTATTTTAAATGACATCTTTACCCGCGTGGAGCTCTTTGCCCGGGGGGCCAAGAGCAAGCTGGTCATCGGCGGGGCTGGCATCTTCGATGCCGTCCTCGTTGCCGGGCTCATCGCCCTGGGCTTAGCTGAGCTCATCGGCGAAATCCGCGAGCGCCTTGGCGGCGAACCCGGACAGGGTTATCCTGAAGAACTCCGAGAGGGGCTGCGCGGCCCCGGCCGCCGCGGCGGGGAAGAGGAGGAATAGAAGCGGGAGCAGTCCAGGCACCATTATACAGCTGAAGGAGCGGCGATGACTCATGAAAGCAATTCATAAGCGATGGCTTGTTCCGGTCCTAATCCTCCTGCTGGGGGCCTTCGCCGCCGGCAGCGAGGCGGCGGAAAACTTTTTCGACCTGTTTAATCTTACCGAGAGCATAGACGGCTACTACACGATGAAGGACCTGAAGGACGGCTCGCCGGTTCTGCGCACGGCACGCATCCTTCACGTGGGGGATGAGTTTATCGATGAGCAAAACCGCCATTTCCGCGTGGTCAAGCTCGAGGAGAAGACCGCCTGGGCGGAGCAGGTTGAATCAAGCCGCTCTCCGGCTGGCGATGCCCAGGCCCCCCTCGCCTACGCAGCCGCAGGAGATGAGAAAAAGAAGCCGTCAATAGGCATTTACCATACCCATGGCGCCGAATCGTATGTGCCCACCGATGGGACCGAAACCATCGACCAGGGCGGCGGCATCCTCAAGGTGGGGGATACCCTGGCGCGCGCCCTGGAGGAAAAGGGGTTTGACGTCAACCACGTCCGGGAACCGCATACCCCCCACGATGCCGGCGCCTACCAGCGCTCCCGCCGCACGGCCAAGAAACTGCTGGCCCAGGGAGATGACATTATCTTTGACGTGCACCGCGATGCCGTGCCTCCTGAAGAATACGAAGAGGAAGTGGAAGGAGAAGAGGTCACCAAGATCCTGCTGGTCGTGGGGCAGCAGAACCAAAACGCGGCCAACAACCGGGACTTTGCCCTTAAGCTGAAAGAGATTGCCGACAGGGAGCATCCCGGCCTGATCAAGGGGATCCTTGGCGCGCAGGGCAATTACAACCAGGATCTCACCTCGCAGGGTATCCTTCTCGAAGTGGGGGCGCATGAAAACAGGAGGGAGGAGGCGGAGAGGGCGGTGGCTCTTTTTGCCGATGTGGTGGAGATTTACGTGACCGGCCCTGCCGCCTCTCCCGACGATGCGGCCCAAAGCAGCCGCCTTTCCCTAAGCAGCGTTTTGAAAGTCATTCTGCTGCTGGCGGCGGCTCTCCTGGCCTACCTGCTCATCGCCTCAGGGAGCCTGGCGGAGTTTAAAAGGAAAATCAGCAGCTTCTTCCAGAGGGAGTTTGCCGACCTGCGCAATTTCAGCCGCAGGGACCGCGGCGGCCGCAAGGATGAGTAAATCACCAGCTTTGCTGCCCGGGTGATATCTTGGAGCGCTACTTGACAGCTACTCTTCTCGGCATCGGCTTTGGCTTTGCGGCGCGCTGCCTTATGCTGCGCTCCGACTACCGCCAGTATCCCGCTTATCCCCATGGCTATGTGACCCATCTCTCCCTGGGCCTGATTGCGTCGCTGCTGGGCGCCCTGGCGGTGCCGGCGCTGCTGGAGAGGGAGTTTACCGCGGTTACCTTTCTCTCCCTGGCGGCGACCCAGTTTCGCGATATCCGCGAGATCGAGCGGGAAACCTTGAGCAAGCTCGAGCTTTCCAAGCTTGTGGCGAGAGGGCCCGACTACATCGAGGGCATTGCCCGCGTTTTCGAGGCGCGCAATTACCTGGCCATGCTTATTGCCCTGCTGGTGAGCGCGCTGGCCTACGTGGTCAATGCTGCCGCCGGCGCCCTTCTGGGAGCATTTGCCCTCCTGGCCGCGATGCACCTCATGCGCGGCCCGGTCATCGGCCAGATTGCCACCGTCCGCCCGGCCAGGATAAGTTTCAAGGGCCCCAACCTCTTCGTGGAAGACATTCATTTCATGAACCTGGCCCGCGAGGAGGTCCGCCGCACCATCCTCGCCCGGGGTCTGGGAGTGGTTATCGAGCCCATTGACGACAACGCCCGCGAGATCCTGGCCAACAACGGGCAGCGCATGGCCATCGCCCACGATGCCGCCACCCAGCTGGGCATCTACCGGGATGTAGATACAGCTGAGTTTACCCCCATACTGAGGCGGGATCTGGATACGGGGCGCATCGCCCTGCTTATCCTCCCCCTGGAGAAGGACATGGACTGCCTCGTCCAGGCGGTAAAGAATGTTCCCGTGCTGGAAAGCTCCACCTCCCGCCCGCTGAAATCGCGGGCCGGCCGCGGCGCGGCCGACTGAAGGTTGAAAGGTGAGGTCGGGACACCGTTGAAAACCCTCATCAGCAAATACATCCTCGCTGTAGTCACCCTTGACCCGGCGCTGGTGGGCAGCGGCGGGGCCCCGGTCTTCGTCGCCCGCGACCGGGCGGAGCAGGACCGCATCGCCACCTACCTGGCCCGGATCACCGAAGGGGTGGTTCACGACCTGGAAAACGGCGTTTACATCCTGGTCAAGCACTGATGATCATTGTCTACTACAGCCGGAATTCGCCATGGCCGGCCCTGCTGGCTGCGCTGAAGCACTGCCGCCCGGCCCTGCCGCCGGAGGAGGCCTGGCCGGCAGCTGCCGCCTGGCTGCAGGCCCATTCCTGCCCGGGCGGGCAGCCATACTTTCTCCGGCGCTTCGGCGAGAGTTCCGACGGCGACACCGTTTACCTGATGAGTTCCGGTGTTCCGGCACCGCTTCTTATGCGCACCATGAATGGATTGTTCGAGCTGGCGGGAGGCGACAGCAAACTGCTCCTGGCAGCCTTTCCCCTTTCATGGAGAAGGCGGTGGCAGCATTGCGGCTCACGCCGGAGAAGGGCCTGCTGGAGGGAGATCGAAGCCCTGGTGGAGCGAACCAGGCTTCAGGCAGAGCTGATGAAGCAGCGATGATGATTATTTTTCAATGCTTCGGCGGCACGCACACCTCCGTGGTGGCGGCTTTTATTTACCTTGGCCGGCTCCCCCGGACGCGCCGGCCGCGGCTGGAAGAGATCCTGTCCCTACCTTACTTTGACCGCTCCGGCAGCGCCGATCTGGGGAAGCTGCACTATGCCGGCCGTGACGGGAAGGGCAACCCCGTGTTTATCCTGGGGAGCGGGCGCTGGGGAGCCGGCATCAGGGCGATGGCAGCGGCCCTGTTAAGGCTGGAGGGATACCCGCCGGCCGAGGTGGCGTTAATCGACTGCCTTCCCCTGGTGACCCTCCCTGTACGGGTGGGCGGCTTTATTTCGCAGCGGCTCGGCTTGACGGCCGTGGGGCGCCCCCTCGTTGGACGGGGGTTCCTCTGGAATTACACCCGGCTCCTGGAGCTGGTGGAGCACTTCGAGCGGGATCCCGCCTCCTACCTGCTCTAGCCCGCCTCCGCCGCGCTGGCGAAATTTGACACGCCCTTTAAAGATGGGGATAATAAAATAGACTTTACCGATCTTGCCAGTTGAGGGAGGCAGCCAGTTGGGAGGCCATATTGTCGCCATTGTGGGGCGGCCCAACGTGGGCAAATCCACCCTCTTCAACCGCCTTACCGCGACGCGGACGGCCATCGAGGAGCGGAGCCCCGGGGTGACGCGGGATCGCCTCTACGGCAGCGCCGAGTGGCAGGGAGAGAGCTTCATCGTTGTCGATACGGGCGGGATTAGCTTCGACAGCGACGATCCCCTCCTCCGGCAGGTGCACCGCCAGGTCGACCTGGCTATTGAGGAGGCCCAGGTGATTATTTTTCTTCTGGACGGGCGGGAGGGCCCCGTGCCCCTGGACCATGAGATTGCCGGCCGGCTGCGCCGCAGCGGCAAGTCGGTCATACCCGTGGTCAACAAGGTGGATCATCCCAAGGAGATGGGCGCGCTGGCAGCCTTCTACAGCCTGGGGATGGGCGACCCCCTGCCCATATCCGCTGTTCACGGGCGCGGCACCGGCGATCTGCTTGATCGCATCTGCGAGCTGCTCCCCCAGGAGACGGCAGAGGGCGAGCCGGCGGAGGAGACGATCAAGGTAGCCCTCGTCGGCCGGCCCAACGTGGGCAAGTCGCAGCTCCTCAATACCATCCTGGGCCGGGAGCGGGTTATCGTCAGCGACATCCCGGGGACAACACGCGATGCCATTGATACACCCTTCAGCCATGGAGGCCGTTCCTATCTCCTCATCGATACTGCCGGCGTGCGCCGCAAGAGCAGGGTCAAGGAGGCGGTGGAATATTACAGTGTCCTCCGCTCCTTGAGAGCGATTGAGCGCGCCGACATCGCCCTGCTGCTGCTCGATGCGGCGGAGGGAATTGCCGAGCAGGACCGGAAGCTGGCCGGATACATCGACCAGGTTGGCCGGGGCCTCATCATCGGCGTGAACAAGTGGGACCTGATCCAGGAGCGGCAGCAGGCACGGCAGGAGTGGCTGGAGGAGATCTCCCGCGCCTTTGCCTTTGCGCCCTACGCCCAGGTGGCCTTCTTCTCCGCCCTGACCGGCAGCCGGGTGCAGAATCTCTTCCCCCTTCTGGAGAAGGTCTGGCAGGAGCTCTACAAGCGGGTGCCCACCTCGTTGCTCAATGAGTTGCTTATCGATGCCCTGGCAGTAAATCCGCCGCCGTCATACAAGGGGAAGCGGCTGAAGATCTACTACGCCTCCCAGGTGGCGGTGAGGCCCCCCACCTTCGTCTTTTTTGTGAATAATCCTCAATTCATGCACTTTTCCTACCAGCGCTACTTGGAAAACAGGCTTCGTGAAGCATTTGACTTTGCCGGTGTCCCCCTGCGCCTTAAAATCAAGGGACGCCGGGAGAGAGGGGAGTAGGAAGATGGGCTACCTGGCCGTGGGAGCCGCCTACCTAATGGGCTCCATCCCCTTCGGCTATATCCTCACCAGGCTTCTGCGAAAGGTGGATATCCGCAGCTACGGCAGCGGGAACATTGGGGCGACCAATGTGCTCCGCCTCATGGGCTGGCGCGCCGCGCTGCCGGTGTTCCTGCTCGACGCGGGAAAGGGAACCGCGGCCGTTCTCCTGGCCCGCCTTTGCAGCGGCGAGACCATCTTCGCCCTCGCCGCCGCCCTGGCCGTTTTGCTGGGGCACTGCTACCCCGTCTTTCTCAAATTCAGGGGCGGCAAGGGGGCGGCTACCGGCGTGGGCCTGCTCCTTCCCCTTTCCGGCGCCGTCTGCGCGGCTGCGCTTCTGCTTGCCGCTGCCGTCATCGCCCTGACCCGCTATGTCTCCCTGGGCTCCATTACCGGGGCCTTAGCCGTCCCCTTTTTATTTCTCCTCTTGGGATACGATCCGCTGTATGTCGCCTTCGGGGCGGCGATGGCGCTGCTGGTCATCTTCAGGCACCGTGACAACATCGGGCGCCTAATCCGCGGCACGGAATCTCGGCTTGGCCAGAGGATCAATCTTAACGGCAAGGAGAAGAGATAGTGGAAGCGGCGGTAATCGGAGCGGGAGGCTGGGGCACGGCTCTGGCGGTCCTGCTGGCCGGCAAGGGCTGCCGCGTCAGCTTGTGGGTGCGCAGCAGGGATGTCTACAAGAAGATCATTCTCAAGCGGGTGAACGAGGACTATCTACCCGGGGTTAAGCTGCGCGAAGGCATCCGCCCCACGGTGGACCTGGAGGAGGCGCTGCGCGGCAAGGAGCTGGTCATCTTTGCCGTTCCCTCACACGGCCTGCGCAGCGTGGCCGCCGCCGCCGCGCCCTTTCTCTCCCCGCGGGCGGTGATTGTAAATGCTGCCAAGGGGCTGGAGGACCCACGCCTCCTGCGGCTGTCGCAGGTGCTGCAGGAAGAGCTGCCGGAGGAACTGCACGGGCGCATTGCCGTCATCTCCGGCCCCAACCATGCCGAGGAGGTCTCCCGGGGCCTCCCTTCGGCCACCGTGGCCGCCGCGCAGGTGCCGGAGACGGCGCTGCTGGTGCAGGAGAGGCTGATGACTCCTTACTTCCGGGTTTACACGAACCCGGACCTCATGGGTGTGGAGCTGGGCGGGGCCCTGAAAAACGTTATCGCCATCGGGGCGGGGATCGTGGAAGGGCTGGGGCTGGGCGACAATGCCAAGGCGGCGCTGGTGACGCGCGGCCTGGCGGAGATGATCCGCCTCGGCAGGGCCATGGGCGCCCGGGCCCGCACCTTTGCCGGCCTCGCAGGGCTGGGCGATCTCTATGCCACCTGCAGCAGCCCGCACAGCCGCAACCGGGCCGTGGGCTGCAAGCTGGGCCAGGGGATGCGCCTCGGCGAGATCATCGCCGGGATGCGCACCGTGGCCGAAGGGGTGAACACCACGCGGGCCGCCGCCGAGCTTTCACGGAAGGCGGGCGTGGAGATGCCCATTACCGCCGAGATCTACCGCATCCTCTTTGAGGGCAAGGAGCCGCGGAAGGCCGCGGAAGAGCTCATGCAGCGCGAAAAGAAGGCGGAAAGCGAAGACATCGCCTTCGAACAATAATTGCCGGCCATCCTGAACCCTCCAATTCTGCAGGGCGGCTCATGAGCCGCCAAAGCCCTTTCACGCTCAAACACAAGGTAATCCTGCTTTTTTTCCTCCCAGGGTAATATTGCCCCCGGCCAAACATATATATATTGTTAGATTGCCGTATTCTTCCCCCGACGGGAAGGACAATCAACTTTTGCAAGGCAAAGGAGGGATGAACTGTGGAACTTGACCTTTACAGCGATCTGGTAGAGCGCACCGGGGGCGACATCTACCTGGGCGTGGTCGGGCCGGTCCGGACGGGAAAGTCCACCTTTATCCGCAAGTTCATGGAGCTCTTTGTCATGCCCAAGATCGAAGACCCGCTGGAGCTGGAGCGGGCGCGTGACGAGCTGCCCCAGGGGAGCGCCGGGAAAACCATCATGACCACCGAGCCGAAATTCGTGCCCGACGAGGCCATTGAAATAACGGTAAACGATTCCATTAAGCTGCGCGTCCGGCTGGTCGACTGCGTCGGCTATACCGTGCCGGGGGCTTCCGGCTACGAGGACGAAGAGGGGCCGCGCATGGTCTCCACCCCCTGGTTTGACTACGACATTCCCTTTGAAGAGGCCGCCGAGCTGGGCACGCGGAAGGTGATCACCGATCATTCCACCATCGGCATCGTCGTCACCACCGACGGCTCCATCGCCGAAATACCGCGTGAAAATTACGTGGAAGCCGAGGAGAGGGTCATCGACGAGCTCAAGGCCCTGGGCAAGCCCTTCGTCGTTTTGCTCAACGCCGTTGACCCGCACAGCGCCGAAGTGGCCGCTCTCCAGGAAGAGCTCTCCCAGAAATATGACGTGCCCGTCATCGCCATCAACTGCCTCGAACTCAGCCCCTCCGACCTGGAGCTAATTTTGGAGGAAACCCTTTACGAGTTCCCCATTCACGACGTGGCGGTCAGGGTGCCGCCCTGGGTGGAGGTGCTGGAACAGACGCACTGGCTCAAGGAGAGCCTGGATCGCTGCATCAGCGAAAACCTGGCCGAAATCAACCGGGTGCGCGACGTTAACAAAGCCCTGGAAAAATTCCAGCAGCACGAGTACGTGGAAAGTGCCGTGCTGCGCCAGGTCGACCTGGGAACGGGTGAGGCGGAGATCGAGCTGGCAACTCCCGCCGGCATGTTCGAGCGGGTCCTGGGTGAATACTGCGGCGAGGAGATAACCGGCGAGGCCGATATCATGCGCATCGTCAGGGATTACTCCGTGGCCAAGCGGGAGTACGACAAGCTGGCGGAGGCCCTCTACCAGGTCCAGGAGACGGGCTACGGCATTGTGCCCCCGGCCCTGGAGGAGATGACCCTGGAGGAGCCGGAGATTATCCGCCAGGGCGGCCGCTTCGGGGTCAGGCTGCGGGCCAGCGCTCCTTCTCTACATATCGTCAGGGTGGATGTCCATTCAGAGATTGCCCCGGTAGTGGGATCGGAGCGGCAGAGTGAAGAACTGGTCAACTACCTCATCGAAGAATTTGAAGAAAACCCGCAAAAGCTGTGGGAATCGCAGATCTTTGGCAAATCCCTCCATGAACTGGTTCAGGATGGCATTACCAGCAAGCTGGGGAATATGCCGCCCAATGCCCAGGAGAAGCTCCAGGAGACCCTGGAAAAAATTATCAACGAGGGCAGCGGCGGCCTCATTGCCATCATCCTCTAGTAGAGAAGATCGGCGCCCGGGTGCATAAAGATAGAAAGTTTTTATTCATACCCCTTTAAAAGGGGTATTTTGCTTGCCGGGCAGGAAAAAGCAAGGAATTCAGCGAAAGCTAGAGCAGCGACAAAGCGAAGACGGAGCGAAGCGGGGGTAGCAGATGATCACCAAGGAGCTACTGGAACTGCTTTTCGAAGCGGCCAGCATCCAGCGCTGGAACGACCACAACCGGCCCGAGCACTTTACCGAGCTGGACAAGCAGGCCCACAAGATGATCTACGCCTATGTGCTCAGCAAGTTTGAAGAGACCGACCGCGGCGCGGCGGTGGACTGGTGCGCCCTCATTGAAGGCTTTCTCTTTGAGTACCTGCACCGCGTCGTCCTCACCGACATCAAGCCGCCCGTCTTTCACCGCCTCATGGCCGAAAAGGGGGCCCAGCTTAATGAATGGGTTCTCGACATGCTGCGCGACCGCTTAACACCGCTGGAGGGCGGCGCCTTTTTCAAGCGGATGAAAAGCTACCTGCTGTGCATGGGCCAGAATTCGCTGGAGCAGCGAATACTCAGGGCGGCCCACTACCTGGCCACCAACTGGGAATTCAAGCTCATCTATCATCTCAATGCCGGCATTTACGGGCTCGAGGAGACGAGGCGCGATATTGAGAACCAACTGGAAGAGCATTACGATCTCGCTGGCGTCCAGAAACTGAACCTGAACAAGAAGACGGGCAACTTTCTGGACATGGTGGGGCAGCTGCGCTTCCAGCAGCGGTGGGCGCAGACGCCCCGCCTCCCGAAAACCTCAGTCCTGGGGCATATGCTCATCGTGGCCGCTTTCTCCTACTTCTGCTCGCTGGAGATCGGGGCGGCGCCGCAGCGAAAGAAAAACAACTTCCTGGGCGGTCTCTTCCACGACCTGCCCGAAGTGCTCACCCGCGACATCATCTCCCCGATTAAGCGCTCCGTGGCCGGGCTGGAGGAGCTGGTCAAGGAGATCGAGCGGCGACAGATGGAGGAGCGTATCTACCCCCTGCTGCCCGCCTCCTGGCACCAGGAGATAAAATACTACACCGAAGACGAATTCACCGGCAAGATCGTCAAGGACGGCCGGGTCCAATTTGCCACTTCCGACGAGATAAGTGCACGCTACAATGATGACCGCTACTGGCCCATGGACGGCGAGATCATCCGCGCCTGCGACCAGCTTGCCGCCTGCATGGAGGCCTATCTCTCCATCACCTACGGCATCAAGTCGCCCCACCTGGAGGAGGCCAACCGCAAGCTTCAAGAGACCTACCGGGGCCGTGTCGTGGCGGGGATCGATTTCGGCCGCCTCTTTGGCTTCTTTGCCATCTGAGAAAGAAAATGGCCCCGGAAATGCCACTTCCGGGGCTGTTTCATTGCATGGAAGAAAAACCTGTTCTATCAAAGCTGCCGCCTGCCGGCGCAGTAGGCCTTGAAATCCTGGCGGTGTTTGAGGATGACCAGGGTTGCAACCGCCGCCCCGCCGGCCACCCAAGGGCAGCGGTGCTGCAGCAGCCGTTCGAACTACCACCGTTAATAAAAAAGTGGGAACCACAGGACTTCTCCTGTGGTTCCCACTGGTCGGAGCGGCGAGATTTGAACTCGCGACCTCTAGACCCCCAGTCTAGCGCGCTAACCAAGCTGCGCCACGCCCCGATGCCAGCAACATCATAGTAAGACACTTCACTGAAAAAGTCAAGTGGCTAAGGGGTGTTTTATGCTTCTAGCTAATGCGCGGGCGCAAGCATGCATGGGCCATTGTGCCATCTGCATTTCCTGCACTGTGCCGCCTGTTGAAGATATCTTTAATCCATCTTTTCCGGGGTAGGGCCGGAGTCGGTGGCGCCGCTGGCTTTTTTTATGAAGGACATTATTGTGGCGAGGTCCTCCGGGTCCAGGATGAGATGGTCCAGCTTGACTACTTTTTCCGCATCTCCTTCCCCGAGGTAGTGGAAAATAATAAACTCGGTCCCCTTCTTGTGAAATTGCAGCCGGTCCAGCCGGTATTCCCGCAGGGAAAAGGGAGTTTGCCTGATTTTGATTGTATTTGCAGTTAGAATTACGTACGGCTGAACTGTGATGAGAATTAAAAGAGCAATAAAAGCGGCAGCCAGGACAGCCCATAACCACAGAAAGATATAATTTTTGCGTTGCAGGTTGGAAATGATTTGCACAAATGAACAGAGCAGAAAGATAATCGAACTGATTTTGCTGGACTTGTTCCGGTAGAAAGCTTGCATGGGCATATGCACCCCGCAGCATGTATAAAGGCCTTTTACTTTGCTGTATTCGCGGTAGTGGGATTAATTTCCTTCCATGAAGCGCCGGGTTGGTGCAAGATGACATGACGCATAATTCTTGACAAGCTCTGCCGCAGTGATATAATTTTACTGACACAGGTGTCGATGAAAGAGTGAGGAAATGCCCAAGGTAGTAAACGTGGAGGAAATGAAGCAACAGATCTTGGCG
>JAAZIN010000157.1 GCA_012800855.1 Bacillota bacterium | reverse complement strand
CCGCCTTCTCAGGCGCTACCGCGGCGGCGAAGCGGCCATCCCGGCTTATCTCGACGACTACGCCTGCCTGGCCTGGGGGCTGCTGGAGCTATACCGGGCCACTTTTGACGCCGCTCACCTGCGGTGGGCTCTTGCGCTAAGCGAATCGATGCTGCAGCTTTTTGAAGGTACAGGCGGCGCCCTGCGATACGCGGGCAGAGACAGCGGTGAAGATCTGCCCGGCTATGCCGGCGCTTACGACGGGGCTATCCCCTCGGGCAACTCGGTGGCCGCCCTGATCCTGCTGCAGCTGGGCCGGCTAACCGGGCGCCAGGAGTGGTGGGAGCGCGGCGAGAGGATCATTCGCGCTTTCAGCGGCGATCTGCAGCGCTCCCCGTCGGCTCATACCTTCATGCTTGCGGCCCTCGATTTTGCCCTGGGCCCATCGGCGGAGCTGGTCATCGCCGGTGAGAGCGGCTCAGCCGCAGTGGAGGAGATGGCCGCCGTGGTGCGCCGCTCTTTTCATCCCCACGTTCTCCTGCTGTTCCATCCCTCCGGCAGCGAGGGAAAAGAGATGGCCGCGCTCGTTCCTTTTATCAGGTCCATGGACACGCTCCGGGGCGGGGCCGTCGCCTATCTCTGCCGCGGCCGCAGCTGCCTGGCCCCGGTTTCGGATGCCGCCGCGCTGGAGGCGCTGCTGAAAAAGGAAAACTTATAAAATAGATCTTATAGGGGCGAGGCATGCCTCGCGCGACGGTGATGCACAGACGTTTTTTATGGGAAGCTTTTGGCTCGCTTTTTCTTTTTCATCTTTTTATCTGTTTCCTTTGCCGGCACGGGGTTGGGCGGCTCATGAGCCGCCCCTACAACTTCAATGAATGCTTCTCAGTGTATCCGTTGCAGTTAATCAACCCCGGGAGAGTTGTAGGGACCGGGCATGCCCGGCCTGGATATGAACCGATTAATGCAGCAAACACTCAGGTACAGTTCTACCGTCTTCGCCGGCGGGTTGGGAGCGTTTATACATTCCCGGACTCCCCCCTTTGCCAAAGGGGGGTGGGGGGGATTTACCGTGCAGCTTCTATCTAGCATTCCCATAGGGGCATTTTTCGTAGTCCGGGGTTTCAGGTTGCCCGCAGGGGCTTTTTTTAAAGAGCCCGGCCAGTTTTCGAACTATCCACCTGGCGAGGGAATAACAGCTCCAGCCGAGAAGCAGGCCCGCTGCGGCATAAATAAACCCCTCCATAGTGGTGGGGATGCCCGGGGTAAAGTCGCGCCAGGCCTGTGCGGCAATGGGCAGTTGGACCTCTTTCAAGAAGACCCAGGGGCGCATCCAGGGCGGGGCCTCCACCAGGGCGGCAAAGGAGGATTCAAGACGCTGCAGCCTCTCCAGGAGCGAGACGATGATCCGGCCCGTGGAGACGAATACTTCCGATTTCGATCCCAGGTGATGTTCAATGTACTGCTCCAGGGTCAGGCCAAGCAAAGCGGCATTTTTCGAGTAAAGATCCACGGTGCGGCGGGCTTCATCAAGATGGCCGCCCAGCCGCTGGATATACTGGCTGTAAAACTGGGGAAACTGGGCCAGCAGCAGCGCCCCGGCAAGGGCAAAAGCCCGGTCGAGAAAGCCGTTCAGCAGCCGCATCGGGTAAGCAAGCAGTTGGCGCATGGCCTTTATTCCCTTCTCATGATTTAACCCTTTAATCCGCTTGTTCGTTAAATTATATTTTAATTGACAAGGGCCTATACCGGCGTTATCGTGGAGACAATTTCCAAAAGTAAACCATCTGTGGTAAAATCATCTTGAGGTTTTTTGATTGGGGGAGTGAATCATGTTCGGGTCTGGAAGCTTTTCTGGGCGATCCTTTAAATTGGTTTTGGCAGGAGTACTCCTCCTGTTTTCCCTTTTATGGCCGGGTGCCTTACTTTTCCTTCACGGTGAAGGTGAATCTACCGCGGCGGCGTCCGGTAGCGCTGCAGGGGAGTTGTACCTCACTATTTTACATACCAACGACGAGCATGCGGCCCTGATCCCCCATTCCCCGGCAGTGGACTACCATCCGGAGGTAGAGAATTCCACCGTCGGCGGCTGCGCCCGGCTGGCCACGGCGGTGAAGCAGATCCGGCAGCAAAAGGCGGAAGCGGGAGAGCCGGTGCTGCTGCTGTCGGCCGGCGACCATACCGGGGGGACACCCTTCAGCTGGCTCATTCCCGAAGGCATTCCTGCCCCGCTGGAGATCATGCAGCTTATCGGCTACGATGTCGCCACCATCGGCAACCATGAATTTGATTACGGCACCGAGGTGCTGGCCCAGTCCCTGGAGGCGGCCGGCTACCCCCAGGCGCACGACAGGATGGTGCTGCTGGCCTCCAACGCCGTTCCGCCGGAGGAGCACCCGCTGGCGAAGATCTTCCGCCGGACGCATCTCATCGAGCTGGAAAATGGCCTCACGGTGGGGCTTTTTGGCTTGATTGGCCAAGATGCCGTTTCGGTGGCGGCCAGCCCCGAGCCGGTTGAATTTGCCGATCCCACCGAGACGGCAGCGGCAATGACGGCGCAGCTAAGGGAAGAAGGTGCCGACCTGGTCGTGGCCATTACCCACTGCGGGGTTGAAGAAGACCGCGCGCTGGCCCGCGCCGTGCCTGGAATTGACGTTATCGTGGGAGGGCACTGCCATACCGCCCTCGAGGAGCCGGTGATTGAAGGAGAGACGGTTATCGTGCAGGCCGGTTCCAGCCTGCAGTATCTCGGCGTCCTGGAGCTGGCCTTTGACCCGGCGAGCAAGAAGGTGCGCCTGCGCAACAGCGCCGGGCAGCCTTATCTGCTGCCCCTGGATCACAGCCTGGAACCGGATCCGGCGGTGAACGAAGCGGTCCGCCGCTACACGGGAGAGCTTAACGCGCTCATTGCCCGGTGGACGGGGGGGCGCTTTCTCAATATCCTGGACACGGCGGCCCTTTGTGATTTTACCATGCCTGATACCCCGCCGCTCCAGGAGACTCCCCTGGGGAATTTCATTGCCGACGCCATGCGCCTCGTCACCGCGCAGAAGCTAGGGCAGCATGTTGATTTTGCCGTCCAGGCCAACGGCTCCATCAGGGGCAGCCTGGTACCGGGCAGCCTGGAGCATTCCAAGGGGAAGGTATCTTTCTATGACCTGGCCTCCCTCATTGGACTGGGATACGGGCCGGACGGCAGGGCGGGCTATCCCCTGGTCTCCCTCTATCTCACCGGCGAAGAGGTGCGCCGCGTTCTCGAAGTGGCGGTGCTGCTGGAGCAGCTTTTGGGGAATAGTTTCTTCCTGCAGTTTTCCGGGCTGCGCTACGACTATAACCCCCGCAACGCCGTTCTCTTTACTGTGCCGGGGCTGGACCTGCCGCTGCCCTCCACCCGCGCCGTGGTGCGCGCGGAGCGCTACCTTGGCCGGGGGCGCCAGGGGACTGAAGACGCCGGCTATGCCCCTTTGAAGCGGGGCGACCAGGAGCTCTACCATGTGGTCACCGATTCCTACATTCTCTCCTTTTTGCCCATGGTCGGGGAGATGCTGCCCATGCTGGAGATTGTCCCGAAAGACAGCCACGGCAAGCCTGTTCCCATGGAAGATTTCGACAAGCTCATCGTGAAAGTAAACGGGGAGGAGCTGAAGGTCTGGCAGGCGGTAATGGAATATGCCGCCGCCCAGCCCCGCAACGAGGCGGGCCTGCCTGAAATTGACCCCTACTATGCTGCCCCGGCAGGCCGCATCAACCGGGTCCGGACCGTTCCCTACCTGTTCTGGCTGCTTCTCATCCTGCTGGCGCTGGTTCTCCTCGCGGCCCTGCTCATTGGCCGGGCGGTACGCCGCAGGAAAGCCCGCCGGGCAGTTTCCGGCTAGGCGTAGGGCGAAAAGCATGATCTTTTAAAGGGGGGGAAGAAGATGGCTGTTCCCAGTTACGGGCTCGGCGGCCGGGTCTGCCTGGTCACCGGGGGGACCCGGGGCATCGGGCTGGAAATTGCGCGCCGCCTGCTCCGGGACGAGGGGGCGAAAGTGGTGATTTGCGCCCGGAAGCAGGAGGGGCTTGACGCCGCTTTGGCCGAGCTCGGCGCCGGAGAAAACCTGCTGGCCCTGCCGGCGCACATTGCCCGCGAAGCGGAGGTGGCCGCCCTCTTCAGCCGCATCGTGGAGGTATTCGGCCGCCTGGATGTGCTCATCAACAACGTGGGCATGAACCTGCTTACCGCTTCCGTGACCGATGCCGATCCCGCCACCTGGCAGAAGATCATCGATACCAACCTTAACGGCACCTATCTTTGCTCCCGCGCCGCGGCGCAGATCATGAAAAAGCAGGGCCGGGGGAAAATTGTAAGCGTCTCTTCCATCGCCGCGCGGCGCTTTGCTCCCGGAATGGGCATCTACAGCGTGGCCAAGGCGGGGATCGAGGCGCTGACCAGGGTGCTGGCCGCCGAGCTGGCGCCGGACAATATCCAGGTCAACGCGGTGGCGCCGTGCATGGTGAAAACCGGTTTCAGCGCGCCTTTCTGGTCCAACCCGGCGACGCATGACGAGATCGTCAAGGGGATTCCCCTGGGCCGCCTGGCCGAGCCCGCCGATATCGTCGAGCCGGTGCTCTTTCTCTGCTCCGACGGTGCCAACTTTATCACCGGCCAGGTGATCAACGTTGACGGCGGCGCCACCATTGCCTAGCCCTGCCGGGCAAAATCCCCCTAAATCCACTTTTAATAAGGGGACTTCCTGGTCTCTTGCGCCAAAAGCTCCCCCCTTTGCCAAAGGGGGGCCGGGGGGGGATTTAAAACAGGGCGCCAGTAAGTACACCCGCTGCGGAGGTTGTTCCATGAAAGCAATTGAGACCTTCAACCTGACCAAGTATTACGGCAAGGCCCGGGGCATTGTCGACCTTAACCTGGAAGTTGAGGAGGGCGAAATCTTCGGCTTCGTCGGCCCCAACGGCGCCGGCAAGACCACCACCATCCGCACCCTTCTCAACTTTATTTTCCCCACCAGCGGCAGCGCCCGCATCTTCGGCCTCGACGTCTGCCGCGACAGCGTGAAGATCAGGAAAGTGGTGGGCTACCTGGGCGGCGAGATGGGCTACTACGATGACCTGACCGTGGAAGGGCTGCTCCGCTACGCGGCCTCCTTTCACGGCGGCGACACCGCCAGGCTCAAGGAGCTGGCCGAAATTTTTAAGGTCGATTTGAACAAGAAGATCTACAGCCTATCCCTGGGCAACAAAAAGAAAGTGGGGATCATCCAGGCCCTGCTGCACCGGCCGCGGCTGCTCATTCTCGACGAACCCACCAGCGGGCTCGATCCCCTGATGCAGCGCCGTCTTTTTAATCTGCTCCGCGAGGAGAATCGCCGGGGGACGACTATCTTCTTCTCCTCGCACATCCTCTCCGAGGTGCAGCGGCTTTGCCACCGCGTGGCGATCATCAAGGAGGGGCGGCTCATCAGCGTGGAAGAGATCGCCCGCCTGCGCCGGGGCCAGTTCACCAACGTCCGCATTAGCTTCCGAGACGGCAAGGCGCCGCGGCTGGAGCTGCCCGGCATCGCCCACCAGGAGGAAGATAACGGCTCGCTGCATCTTTTTTTCAACGGCGACGTCAACGAGCTGCTGCGTCTCCTGGCACGCTACGAGATTGACGAGCTATGGATGGAAGAGCCTTCCCTCGAGGAGATTTTCATGCACTACTACGAGAAGGAGGGTGCCAGGTGAAAGCGGTCCTCTGGCGCGAACTGCGGGTCAACGGCAGATCCCTGCTCATCTGGGGAGCTATCTTGATGTTTTTAACCTTTTTTACCATGTCCGCCTTCGGCGCCTTTGAGTTTGAAGGGCAGCTCGATCAATACGTGGAGCTCTTCCCTGAGTCCATGCGCAAAGTTTTCGGCCTCGACCGGCTGAGCCTGAGCGAGCCCCTGGGCTATTACGGCACCGAGGTCTACATCATGGTCCTTCTCTTCGGCTCCATCTACGCGGCCATCCTTGGCGCGGGGCTCATGGCCAAGGAGGAGGAAGAGAAAACCATCGAGTTTCTGCTGGCCCGCCCGGTGTCCCGGGCACAGATCCTGGCCGGCAAGCTGCTGGCGCTGCTTGTATACGTGTTTCTCTTCAACGTCCTCATCGGCCTGAGCGCCCTGGCCGCCTTTAAGAGCTATGTTTCCAGCGATTACTCCAGGGACGCTCTCCTGGGGCTGCTGGCGGCGCCCTTCCTGGCGCACCTGGCCTTTGCCTCCTTCGGCTTTCTGCTGGCTTTCTTCTTTACTCGCCGGCGCTCGGCCATGCCCACGAGCATTGGCCTGGTTCTCGCCTTCTACTTCTGCGACGTGCTGGCCACCCTCTCCGAGAAGATGGAGTTTCTCGGCTACCTGACTCCTTTTCATTACGTTAACGCCGCTGATATTGTCATGAACGGGCAGGTTGGGGGCATCAATATCCTCGTTCTCCTGGGGGCGAGCGCCGCCGCCATGGGGGCAAGCTATATTCTCTACCGCAGGCGCGACATCTTGATCTAAATCTCGGGTGTAGGTGATTGGGCCACAGATGGGGAAAAACAGAAAACACCAAAATCAAGCTAAACCTTGGAGAGGGACAATTTTACGTTAAGCGGCTTGCAAACGGCTGCTTGCCGGAAGCGAGATCGCCTGCGGGCCGGCTG
>JAAZIN010000156.1 GCA_012800855.1 Bacillota bacterium | reverse complement strand
TACTAAATTTTATGCCGACCTTGTTGGTCTCGGCTAGTTTTAGGACAAAACATGAGATGAAAAAAATTTTATGCGGGGTCTTGACACGCACTACCATATCAGGGGCGGGCTTCCACGCCCGCCCGCCACCTGCATAACCAAACTAAAATGGGACAAAAAGGTACGTCCCTAGTGTCCCATTTTTTTCATTTCCAACTTTTGAGCGGATGTAATCGTATTAGCGGGACATTTCTGTTGATTTATGGGCCGCTGTAGATATAGTATTAGGTTGGCTGGTCTTGTTATTTTGCTGGCTTGTTTAGCTGGAAGACGGGAGGGGGAACAACCCTCCGCCCCCTGGGAGGAGAAGAGCCATGTGCGGCAGGTTTGCCTTGGTGACGGAGAAGCGAGTTCTTGAACTGCTCTTCGAGATCGAGTTCTACGAAGAAATTGAATCGCGCTACAACATTGCTCCTTCAGAGATGATCCTGGCGCTGCGCCGCAACCCCCGCAGCGGCCAGAAAGAGCTGGTCCGGATGAAATGGGGGCTGCTTCCAGCATGGGCCGCCGGCAAAGCCGGGGCAGAGGGGTTCATTAACGCGCGGGCTGAAACCGTGGCTGTCAAACCCTCCTTCCGCGGCGCCTTCCTGCACCGCCGGGTCCTCATTCCGGCAAGCGGCTTTTACGAGTGGCGCAAAGAGGAGAAATCGAGGCAGCCCTATTTTATTCATCTAAAGGGCGGGCAGCCATTTGCTTTTGGCGGTCTTTATGAAAACGGCCTCATGAAGGAGCAGCTGCCGGAAAGCTGCGCCATTATCACTACCGCTGCCAACAGCCTTGTTGCCCCCATCCATCAACGTATGCCCCTGATTATCCCCCGGGAACTCTACCAGCCCTGGCTCGATCCGGGCACTCCGCCGGAGCAGCTGCAGATGATGCTGAAGCCCTACCCTGCGGAAGAGATGGAGGCCTATCCCGTCTCCAGGCTGGTCAACAACCCCGCTTTTGATCATCCCGACTGTTTGAAAAAGGTGTAATCGCAAACATGCGCAAAACAGACCTGTTAACCCTGCACTACCCGCCATCGCAGATAATGGCCAGGCGAGAAGAGGTTCGCCGGGAACTGCTCCGGCAATCACCGCATCTGTCCGGAGGACGCATCACCCGTATTTTCCAGTCAGACTTGAAACTCCTATTCGAGCTCTACGACCGGTTTTTTTTCCGTAATTATTTCCGCGATCATTTCACGGGACAGCTTCGCTTCTCGCTCTCGACACGGATGACCAAGAGCGCAGGCATGACCCTCTACCCCCGCAACCTGGACAAGCTTTCCCCGCAGGAGGAGCGTTATGAGCTGCGCATCAGCGCCGTTCTTCTTTTCAACTATGAGAGACTGGAGAGGGACAAGGTGGTCAATGGGATCAACACCCGGGACAGCCTGGAGGCATTGCAGCTGGTCTTTGAGCACGAGCTCTGTCACCTCATCGAGCTGCACTGTTTCAAAGAATCAAGCTGCCGGCAGGAGCGTTTTCAATCGCTTGCGTTCAATCTCTTCGGCCACACGGAGAGCTGCCACCGGCTGCCGTTGATGTCCGAGATCGCCACGGCAAAATACGGTCTGTCTATCGGAGACCAGGTCAGTTTCCAAGCTGAAGGGAAGACATTTTTGGGGTTTATCTGCCGTATTAACAGGCGGGCCACGGTAATGGTTCCCGATGCGAGGGGGATCTACCGGGACAGGGCCGGCAAGCGCTACAGTAAATACTATGTTCCCCTGTCCCTGTTGAAAAAGAGTTGATCAATCCAAAGCGGAAGATTAGACATTACCCCTCCTATGCTCTTCGCGCCGCGGGATCAAGTCTAGAAGGTCGGTATTCGCCGGATTTGTCCTCGTAGATTGACCGGAGGAAGGACCAGCTTTCCTCTCCACAAACCGGGCATTTGCCGGTGGGGCGCCGGTAGCTGCCGTTGGACCAGATCCCGCAGTCGAACCTGTATCCCTGCCGCCCCAGGACAACGGGGCAGCGGTTGTAAAGCAGGTGGTATCCCTCGTAGGTCTGGCAGCCGTCGCTGGTGCGCCCGCAGCCCCGGCAGCTGAACTTTGGTGACATGGTGCCGTACCTGTTTAAGCGGTAGCCGATAAAGGCTACATTCTCCCCGCAGGCAAAACAGGTCGCCCCGTCGAGGGAGCTGAAATCAATCAGTTTAAAGACGGCCCGGGGGGCGCCGGTGCGGCCAAGCCCGGCCAGCTCTTCGGGATAGAAGGCCAGCCGCGGCACGTGCAGGGGCAGCCGCGCCTCGATCTGCTCATAAATTGCGGAAGCGCTGTCCATGAGGGGAGGGGCCAGGAGCGAACCCTGGAGAACCTCCTCCGTGACCTCGCTTAAGGGGAAGGCGGCGAGGATCATGAGCAGGGTTCCGGCAACGAGGGCGCCCATCCCCGCCCCGGCGGCTCCGCCGCCGATCCTGTCGGCCATCTTCACCAGGCGGAAGCGGGTCAACCTTGCGGCCATGTTTCCCAGCCAGACCGCCATAATGCTTGCCCCCAGGAAAAAGAGGACCAGGCTGGCCAGGTCAGCCCATTCCTGCGGCATTCCGCAGCGCGCTGCCAGGAAGCTGCCGCCATAAGGGTAATAGCGGGCCGCCGCAGCCAGCCCGGCCATGGTGCCGATGACGTTAAAGGCGCCGCGCAAAAGCCCCGCCCTTACTCCTGCGATGCAGGAGAGAGAGACAAAGAGGACTACTGCCAGGTCGATAGAGTTTAGATTGGCCATTGGACCTCGCCGTCGCTCCAATCCCCACAAATAACTTGTATTACTGCAACATACTATTTAGTATGTGCAGCTGCCCCCAGGTAAAACCCTAACGCCCGGCCGCATAATGGCAGACTTTTGCCCGAAATTCGGCATTTAAAAAAAAGGAGACTACCCCGGCAAAAAGAAGATAAAATGGCAGGCTGCAATGGCCATCCAGGGAGAAGGAGGAAGCCAAGGCAGGATTTTGTCAAGTGCTTGCCTTGCCCGTCAACTCAATCAACTCAAAGGAGGAAAGCAGCAATGGCTGGTGAGAAAACAGGAAAAAGAAAGATACTGGCGGCACGCTACCGGAACAAGCTGGATCTGCTGACGCCCGAAGAGGCCACCCGGATTCACGAAGCTTCCCTCTACATCCTGGAGCATACGGGGGTGTTGATGCCCCATCCACGGATCCGCGAACTGGAGCCGCTGGGGGCCCTGGTTGACCGGAACAGCGGCCTGGTCCGCTTTCCGCCGGACCTGGTTGAAGAGGCGCTGCGCAAGGCGCCGCAGAGTTTCACTCTTTGCGCCAGGGATCCCGAGCGCGATCTGCCCCTCGATGGGATCCACGGCTACCTCACTCTTGATGGCAGCGGCCTGCAGGTAATCGACCTTTTCACCGGGCGGAGGAGAAAATCTACCAGGAAAGATCTGGCCGAGGCGACCCTGGTGGCCGATTACATGGAGCAGATTGCCTTTCTCTGGCCGGTAGTCAGCGCCCAGGACTGCCCATCCACGCTCCAGCCTCTTTACGAGCTGGCCACACAGCTGGCTTGCTCCTCAAAGCATGTCCAGGCCATGACCGCCGTGAACGGGGAAACGGCCCGGGGCTCCGTGGAAATTGCCGCCCTCGTGGCCGGCGGCCGCCGCCAGCTGAAGGAACGACCCATTATCTCGAATTTCCAGTGCAGCATCAGCCCGCTGGCCTATGACGCCGCCGGGCTCGAAGCGGCACTGGTTTTTGCCGAGGCGGGAATTCCCGTTGGCTTCATGACCATGCAGATCGGCTGCTCCACGGCTCCGGCAACGCTGGCCGGGAACCTGGCCCAGGGCAATGCCGAGATCCTGGCGGGGATCACCTTCCTGCAGTCGCTTTGTCCCGGGGCGCCAACTTTTTACGGCTCCTGTGCCACCATCATGGAGCTGCGAACGGGTGGGGTTGCCTGCGGCGGGCCGGAGGATTTCTTCCTGCAGGCGGCTTCGGCACAGATGGCCCGCTTTTATCGCCTTCCCTCCAACATTGGCACCTTCGCCACCGGGGCCAAGACAGCCGGCTGGCATGCCGGGGTGGAGAATGCCGCCTCCGGGGCGGCGAGCATTTTTGCCGGGGCCGACATGATGTGCGGCGCTGGGCTGCTGGACGGGGCGCGCATTTTTTCCTTCGAGCAGCTGCTCATGGACTGCGAGATTTTTGAAATCCTGCGTCGCACCGCTGCCGGCATGGAAATAAACGATGACACCCTGGCCCTGGAAACAATCGGCCGGGTAGGCCCGGCAAATCACTTTATGACAGAGGAGCATACCGTTGCTCACCTGAGGGAAATATGGCAGCCGAAC
Organism: Bacillota bacterium; assembly: GCA_012800855.1. GTDB lineage: Bacteria > Bacillota > Dethiobacteria > DTU022 > DTU022 > JAAZIN01. The sequence goes on along the minus strand of JAAZIN010000156.1, from coordinate 655 downwards.
ATAATAAACCGGGGCGCCGCGGAGCGCCGGGATGAACTGGAGACGGCTCGCGAAAGAGCCAAGTGGATCCTGGATAATTACCGCCCCGAGCCGCTGCCCCAGGGGATGGCCGAAGAGATGGAGGCGCTTATCCAATCCTTCGGCCGCGGCTAAAGGGGTTCATCTGCCGCGCTGTTTCAGGCGCCGCGCCGGCCGGACAGCAAGGACAATTTTTTTATGGACAATGTGGACATGAGCTGCTATACTTTATGGCTAAAGAATTGCCCCGCAGGGGCCGTTCCCGGCAGCGAGACCGGGCGGCCCCGGGCCGGCGGCAGCCGCGGCCGGCAATGTTGACAGATAAAAAAATAATTTTGCAGGAATGTTTGAGATTTTCTCGAATTAAATAGAGTGCCAGTTATCCCACTTATTAAAGTTTGGGTTATTGTCCGTTAATAGTCTTGCATACCGAAAGGAGGTGACCGGCCGAGCAGGCACTATCTGAAGAGGGGTCAGGTAGTGTGGTGATACAAGGTCCATAAGAAAACCGAAAGGGAGGAACAGTAGTGGAATACGGCTTTTTATCGATTTTGCCGGCCATCGTCGCGATTACGTTGGCCATAGCCACCCGCGAAGTTATCGGCTCGCTGTTCATCGCCATCTGGCTGGGCGCCAC
>JAAZIN010000155.1 GCA_012800855.1 Bacillota bacterium | reverse complement strand
TGACATCCGGTTTCCAATTTCGGGCGGCACAAGGGCCGCGTTGTTACCATTTAATGTCTCTCGCTTCCCACTTCTCACACCTCACATCTCATATCTCATATCTCATCTCTCACTTCTCATTTAACTGGCCTTTTCTGTGGGTGAGGGTTATAATAATTTTTAACAGCCCGGCATGGGAGAGGAGGGCAGGAGCAAGCTGTGCCCAAACCGGATTTAACAATAAATAGAAAGCATATCTGGTGGATTGCCGCCCTCGTAGTCCTGCTCCTTGCCGCGACCAATATCGCCGCATACCGCCTGGGCTTATCCAGGGGAGGCCCATCGGCTGCCCTGGCAGGCGGGGAGGGCGAACTTGTGCCGCCGGACTCCCTGGATTCGGAGTGGGATATATTTATCGAGGTGATTAGGCGGCTCCACGAAGACTATCTCTACCCCGTGGATACTGCCGAGCTGGTGCGCGGCGCCGTGGAAGCCGTGGGCGACCCCCGCACCGTTTTCTTCGATGCCCGTGAACTGGTTGATTTTCTCATCCAGACCGAGGGCTCCTTTTACGGTATCGGGGTGCGCATTGTGGAAGTTGACGGCGACATCGTGGTTGTGGAAACCATCCCCGGCAGTCCCGCCGAAGCGGCGGGGATCAGCCCCGGGGATCGCATCTGCCGTGCGGGCACGCAGGAGCTTTCCGGCCTGGGGCTGGAGCGCGCCGCGGAATTACTGCGCGGGGAGAAAGGCAGCAGCGTGGCCCTCTCCATCAAGCGGCCGGGGCGGGAAGAAGAGATCCACCTCACCCTGGTGCGAGACAAGGTTGAGATTAACACCGTCTCCTCCCGCTGGGAGAAGCCCGGGCTGGGCTACATCCGCATCAGCAACTTTGATCGCGATACGGGAGCTTCTTTTGCCGAGCAGCTGCGCCTTTTGGAAAGCGGCGGCTTGCAGGGCCTCATTCTCGACCTGCGCGACAACCCCGGGGGCCTGGTTGACGAGGCCATCAAGGTGGCTGAGCTGATCCTGCCCGAGGGGGAGATTGCCCGCCTTGTCGGCAGAGAGGGGGAGATTCGCCAGATCTACCACTCTGCGGCACCTGGAAAGGATTACCCCATCATCGTCCTCGTCAACGAGGAGACGGCCAGCGCCGCGGAAATCCTGGCCGGCGCCTTGCAGGACCGGGGGGCGGCCCTGCTGGTGGGGGAGAAGACCTACGGCAAGGCCACGGTGCAGCAGCCGGAGAATCTTTCCGGTGGCAATGCCCTCCTGCTCACGGTGGCCCGCTACCTGACCCCCTCGGGGAAGGATATCGACGGAAAGGGCCTGGAGCCCGATGTTTTCGTGGAAACACCCCTCTTTCTGAAGTACTATCACTACTTTCTTCCCCTGCACCTGGCCAGGGGTGATTACGGCACCGAGGTGGAGCTGCTCCAGGAGATACTGGCGGAGTTCGGCTACAGGCCCGGGCGGGACGGCTACTTTGACGAGGCTACCGCCGCGGCGCTGCGCCAGTTTCAAAAGGATGCCGGGCTGGCAGTGACCGGCGAATTTGACGACCTCACTTGGCTGCGTCTTCGGCAGGATTTTGAGAAGATTTCCCGGGAGCGCGATCCACAGTTGCGCCGGGCGGTGGAGCTAATCGGCCAGCCCGCGCTCCGCCCCCGTTCGGAGGAGAAGACCAATTGAGCCCCCAGTTTCTGGAGAACCTGATGCCTTATGTTGAGATAGTAAAAATTTTGCTGTACACCCTGTTCCAGGCGCTGCCACTGTTCTGGCTGGTGATTGTCATTGTCTACATGCAGTACCGGCGTGCCGCCTTCATGGAGCAGCAGCTTTTCGGCATGACGATCAACCCCCTGGGGCGGCAGGTCGCCTTCTCTACGCTTTGGGGTATTTTGGGCGGGCTGCTGGCCAGTATGCTCATGATCCTGCTGGGGCTTCCCCTGACGCAGATCGGCCTGCTTTTTATCTGGCCGGTGGCGCTTCTCCTGCTGCTCATCCACCCCCGTTACCTTTGCTTCTCCTATGCCGGCGGCATTGTTGCCCTGGCGGCGCTGTTGCTGCGCAGCCTGCGGCCGTACTTCCCTGCCCTGACCCGGCATGACGTGCTGGTCCAGCTCATGGAGATCCACATTCCCGCCCTGCTGGCCCTCGTGGGCCTGCTGCACCTGGTGGAGGCGATGCTCATTTACACCAGCGGGCACCGCGGCAGCAGCCCTCTCTACTTTAAACAGCCGGGTGGCGAGGTGGTGGGCGCTTTCAGCCTGCAGCGCTTCTGGCCCATCCCCCTGGCGGCGCTGCTGGCCACCGTGGTCGCGGAATCAGAGCTCCAGGGTGTGCCCATGCCCGAGTGGTGGCCGCTGCTCGAACCTGCCCTGGAGCTGCGTCCGGGACAGATGGTGCAGTACTTTACCTTTCCCGCCGTGGCCGCGCTGGGCTATTCCGACCTCGCCCTCTCCTCCACCCCCCGCGAAAAATCGGCGAGCACAGCCCTCTTTCTGAGCATTTTCAGCCTTCTCCTCATCGGAGCGGCCCTGGCGGCGGAGTATTATCCTCCCCTGACCCTGGTGGGAGTCCTCTTTGCCCCCCTGGGCCACGAGGCGGTCATTCGCATCGGTAATCGCCTTGAACAATCGCGCGGCGCCCGCTATCGCTCCTCGGAAGAGGGTGTGCTCCTCATGGCCGTCCTGCCGCAGAGCGCCGCCGCCCGGGCGGGGCTGCAGGCCGGCGACCTGCTGCTGCGGGTGAACGGCGCCCCGGTGCGCAGCGACCTGGAGTTCCTGAGGCGGCTCGACGAGAGCTATTTCATCGTTTTCATCGAGGGCTCCCGGAAGGGAGAGAATTTTTCTGTTGTTTTAAACAAAAACTTTGCCCAGGATGAGTCGCGCCGCCCCATCCTAAAACCGCCACCGCCTGGCGGCGCCCTTGCTTCCCTCTGGCACCGGGGGGCTGCTCTCGGATTCATACCGGCGCCCTCCCGGCTGACGCCGGTATATGCCCAGGCCAGGCCGGCGGCTGCCTCCGGCCTGCTGAAGAAGCTCTGGGGCCGCTTTACAAGGCGGACCTAGAAAGGAGCATTGACGTGTTCGCCGCCGCCATGGCTGCCTTTGTCAGCGTTTTCGTGGCCGAGTTTGGCGATAAGACCCAGCTGGTTTCACTGACCATGGCCTGCCGTTACCCGCCGCTGCAGGTGCTCGGCGGAGCCATGGCCGGGTTGGCCATGGTCATGGGGCTGGCCGTGGGCGCCGGCGGGGCCATCGCCGCAGTGGTGCCCCGGGAGGCGATTACCCTCGCCTCGGGCATCTTCTTCATATTCATGGGCCTGCTGACGCTGCTCCGCCGCGAGGCAGAAAGAGAGCCCGCCGAATGCCGCACCGGCTTTTACCAAACGGCGGCCATGATTTTCCTGGCTGAGCTGGGCGATAAAACCCAGATGGCGGCGCTCCTGCTAAGCGCTCATTTTGCCCGCCCCCTGGCCGTTTTCGCCGGGGCCATGGCGGCCATGTTTTTAAATCATGCCCTGGCCGTTTTTGTGGGAACGCGTTTCTTCTCCCGTCTTCCTTCCAGAGTGCTAAAGGCCGGTACGGCCATACTCTTCATCGGCATTGGCCTGGCCATGCTGATCCTCCTGGCCCTGGGGCGGGTATAAAGCAGCCCCAATGAGGCCACAATGCTTTTGAGGCATAATCTGGCTGTGATGCCAGCTAATGACATCCCCTAAACAAGTTAATCCTGCTGTGCTATAATGAATAAGTCCGGCAGGAGGGATGGCACCATGCTCAAAGCGGGAAAGTTCAAGCTCAAGGCGGATTTTGAGCCGGCCGGGGACCAGCCCGAGGCCATTCACGCCCTGGTGCAGGGCCTGCGGGAGGGGCTCCGCTACCAGACCCTGCTGGGCGTTACGGGGTCGGGGAAGACCTTTACCATCGCCAACGTGATCCAGGAAGTGCAGCGCCCCACCCTGGTGGTGGCCCCCAACAAGATCCTCGCCGCCCAGCTGTGCAGCGAATTTAAAGAATTTTTCCCGGAGAATGCGGTGGAATATTTTATTAGCTACTATGACTACTACCAGCCCGAGGCCTACCTGCCGCAGACCGACACCTACATTGAGAAGGATTCTTCCATCAACGATGAGATAGACAAGCTGCGGCACTCGGCTACCAGCGCCCTGCTGGAGCGCCGCGACGTCATCATCGTGGCCAGCGTCTCCTGCATTTACGGGCTCGGCTCGCCGCAGGAGTACCGGCAGCAGGTGCTGTCGCTCCGCCCGGGCATGCTTATCGGCCGAGACGAGGTCATCGGCAGGCTGGTGGATATCCATTATGAGAGGAACGATATGGAGCTGCGCCGCGGCAGCTTCCGGGTGCGCGGCGACGTGCTGGAGGTGGTCCCCGCCTCCTTTACCGAGGCGGCGCTGCGGGTGGAATTTTTTGGCGACGAGATCGAGCGCATTTGCGAGATCGACCTGCTCACCGGCCGCGTACTCGGCGAGCGCAGCCATGCGGCCATCTTCCCGGCCACCCATTACGTCACAGCGCCGGATCAGCTCAAGCGGGCCATCGCCTCCATTGAGGCGGAACTGGAGGAGCGGCTGGCCGAGTTCAGGGCGGCGGGTAAGCTGCTGGAGGCGCAGCGGCTGGAGCAGCGGACCCGCTTCGACCTTGAGATGCTCCTGGAGATGGGCTACTGCACCGGCATTGAGAACTATTCCCGCCATCTCGACGGGCGCCCTCCCGGCAGCCGGCCCTGGACGCTGCTGGACTATTTCCCGCCCGATTTCCTGCTGGTGGTGGATGAGTCTCATATCACCATCCCCCAGATTAACGGCATGTACAACGGCGACATATCGCGCAAGAGCACTCTCGTGGACCACGGCTTCCGCCTCCCTTCGGCCCTGGACAATCGCCCGCTGCGCTTTGACGAGTTTGAAAAGCTTATCCCCCAGGCCATCTTTGTCTCCGCCACCCCCGGTCCTTGGGAACTGGAGCACAGCGCCAGGGTGGTGGAGCAGATCATTCGCCCCACCGGCCTGGTGGACCCGGTGGTGGAGGTGCGGCCCGCCGAGGGCCAGGTGGATGACCTCTACGGCGAAATCAGGGCCCGCGCCGAAAGGGGAGAGCGGGTCCTGGTGACGACCATGACCAAGCGCATGGCCGAAGATCTCACCGACTACTACCGCGAAATGGGGTTGCGCGTGCGCTACATGCACTCGGACATCGATGCCCTGGAGCGCATGTCCATCATCAGGGGGCTGCGCCTGGGCGAATTTGACGTGCTCATCGGGATCAATCTCCTGCGGGAGGGGCTTGACCTCCCCGAGGTTTCCCTGGTGGCCATTCTCGATGCCGACAAGGAGGGCTTCCTCCGCTCCGATCGCTCGCTCATCCAGACCATCGGGCGGACCGCGCGGAACAGCGCCGGCCGGGTGATCATGTACGCCGAGACGGTTACCCCCTCCATGCAGCGGGCCATCGATGAGACGGAGAGGCGCCGCCGGAAGCAGCTGGAGTACAACCGCAAGCACGGCATCATTCCGCGCACCATTGTCAAGCCGGTGCGGGGCCTCATCACGGCCACCGTGGCCGCCGAGGAGGAGGAGAAATACTTCGTTGAAGATCCCGCCAGGCTGACCCCGGCGGAGCGCCGCAAGCTAATCAAGGAGCTGCGGCAGCAAATGCTGCAGGCTTCCCGGGAGCTGGCCTTTGAAAAAGCCGCCGAGCTGCGCGACCTCATCTTTGAACTGGAGCGGGGCTTCGCCTCCCCCTCCCCCGCCCCGCGGCAAAAAAGATATCGCAGAGAAGCGAGGTAAGGCCTTGACTGAAGGAGCCATCATCATACGCGGTGCCAGGGAGCACAACCTGAAGAATATAAACCTGTCCCTGCCCCGCAACCGCCTCATTGTTTTTACAGGCCTGAGCGGTTCGGGCAAGTCCTCGCTGGCCTTCGATACCATCTACGCCGAGGGCCAGCGCCGCTACGTGGAGTCGCTCTCCGCCTACGCGCGCCAGTTCCTCGGCCAGATGGAGAAGCCCGACGTGGACCTCATCGAGGGGCTCTCGCCGGCCATCTCCATCGACCAGAAGACGGCCTCGCGCAACCCGCGCTCCACGGTGGGGACGGTAACGGAGATTTACGACTACCTGCGGCTGCTCTATGCCCGCATCGGGCAGCCCCACTGCCCCCGCTGCCGCCGCCCCATCAGCCGCCAGACGGTGCAGCAGATCGTGGACCAGATCCTGGAGCTGCCCGAGGGGACGCGCATCCAGGTGCTGGCGCCCCTGGTGCGCGGCCGCAAGGGGGAATATGTCAGGCTCTTCGAGGACATGCGCCGCCGGGGCTACGTACGCGTCCGCGTGGACGGCGAGGTGCGCGAGCTGGAAGAGGAGATCATCCTGGACAAACAGAAGAAGCACACCATTGAGGTGGTCATCGACCGCCTGGTAGTTCGTGAAGATATTCGCTCCCGCCTGGCCGATTCCCTGGAGACGGCGCTGAAGCTCAGCGAGGGGCTGGTCCTGGTCCAGGAGGTGGGAGGAGGCGAGCACATTTTCAGCGAGCGCTTTGCCTGCCCAGAGTGCGGCTTCAGCATGGAGGAGCTCACGCCCCGCGCCTTCTCCTTCAACAGCCCTTACGGCGCCTGCCCCGAGTGCAGCGGCCTGGGCGAGCGCCACGAGTTTTCCGCCGACCTGGTCATCCCCTTCCCCGAACTCTCCATCAACGAGGGGGCCATCCATCCCTGGGGAGGGCACCAGGATTACTACCGCCAGTTCCTGGAAGCGGCGGCGGAGTATTTTCACATCGACCTCGAAAAGCCCTTTGCCGAGCTGGAGGAAAGCGAGAAGGAGCTGCTTCTTTACGGCTCGCCCGAGCCCATTCCCTTCCGCTACGTGAACATGTTCGGTCGGGTGCGCCATTACCGCAAGCCCTTCCCCGGCATCCTCAAGCTGCTAGAGCGGCGCTACAACTCCACCGAGTCGGAGGAGGTGCGCCAGGAGCTGGCCCGCTACATGGAGGCCAAGCCCTGCCCCGCCTGCCGCGGCCAGCGACTGAAAGAATCGAGCCTTGCCGTTTACATCAGCGGCCTGAACATCGCCCAGGTCTCCGCCCTCACCGTCAGCGACGCCATGGACTTCTTCCAGCGCCTTGAGCTGACGCCCCGCGAGGCGAAGATAGCTGGGCAGGTGCTGAAAGAGATCTTGGCGCGGCTGCAGTTTTTAAACAACGTGGGGTTGCAGTACCTCACTTTGGACCGGGCCGCGTCGACCCTCTCCGGCGGGGAGGCTCAGCGCATCCGCCTGGCCACGCAGATCGGCTCGGGCCTCACGGGAGTCATCTACATCCTCGACGAGCCCAGCATCGGGCTGCACCTGCGGGACAACGCCCGCCTCATTGAAACGCTGAAGAAGCTGCGCGACCTGGGCAATACCGTCATCGTGGTGGAACACGACGAGGGCACCATCCGCGCCGCCGATCACATCGTCGATATCGGCCCCGGCGCGGGAGCCCACGGCGGGCAGATCGTGGCGCAGGGCACGCTGGAAGAGATCATGGCCACTCCCGGCTCCATAACCGGGGATTACCTGGCCGGGCGGAAATCCATCCCCGTGCCGGCGCAGCGGCGCCGGCCGGGCGAGCGCCGCCTCTGGGTCCGAGGAGCGCGTGAGCACAACCTCAAGAACATCGACGTGGAGATACCGCTGGGGCTCTTTGTCTGCGTTTCGGGCGTCTCCGGCTCCGGCAAGAGCACCCTGGTCAACGACATTCTTGCCCGCGCCCTGGCGCGGCGGCTGCACCGCGCCCGCGAAATGCCCGGCGCCCACAGCGCCATCGAGGGCGTGGAGCATCTGGACCGGGTCATCGTGGTGGACCAGTCGCCCATCGGGAGGACTCCGCGCTCCAACCCGGCCACCTACACGGGGCTGTTCAGCGATATCCGCGAACTCTTTGCCATGACCCCGGAGGCGCGCCGCCGCGGCTACCGCCCGGGCCGCTTCAGCTTCAATGTAAAGGGCGGCCGCTGCGAAGCCTGCCGCGGCGACGGTATCTTGCGCATCGAGATGCATTTTCTGCCCGACGTCTACGTGCCCTGCGAGGTCTGCCGGGGCCAGCGCTACAACCGCGAAACGCTGGAGGTGCGCTACAAGGGGAAGAACATTGCCGATGTCCTCTCCATGACCGTCTCCGAGGCCCTGGACTTCTTCAGTGCTATCCCCAAGCTGCAGCGGCGGCTCCAGGTCATCGACGACGTGGGGCTTGGCTATATCCAGCTGGGGCAGCCGGCGACCACCCTCTCCGGGGGAGAGGCGCAGCGGGTGAAGCTGGCCGCCGAGCTCTCCAAGCGCAGCAACGGTCGCACCCTCTACATCCTCGACGAGCCCACCACGGGGCTGCACATGGCCGATATCAGCAAGCTGCTGCTCATCCTGGATCGGCTGGTGGATGCGGGCAACACGGTGGTGGTCATCGAGCACAACATGGACGTGCTCAAGCGTGCCGATTACATCATCGACCTGGGGCCCGAGGGCGGCGAGGCCGGCGGCTGGGTGGTGGCGGCGGGGACGCCTGAAGAGGTGGCCGCCGCGAGCAACTCCTATACCGGTTACTGGCTGCGCCGGGTCCTGGGAAAGCCGGCGGAAAAGGCCTCGGCAGTCAATTAAAACCCCTGCGGAGGAGCGGTGTATGGACGTACTCGCCCAGCTTGCGGAAAAGGTGCGCCAGTTCCCCGACGCCCCCGGCGTCTACCTGATAAAAGATGCCGCCGGGGCCATCATCTACGTGGGCAAGGCGCGCTCCCTGCGCCAGCGGGTCCGCGCCTACCTGGCCGCCAACGGGGCCCTCTCGCCGAAGGTCCGGGCCCTGCAGAGGCAGATGCGGGAGATCGAATACATCGTCACCGATTCCGAGGTGGAGGCGCTCATCCTCGAGTGCAACCTCATCAAGGAATACCGCCCCCGCTACAACGTGGACCTGAAGGATGACAAGGACTACCCCTGCCTGCGCCTCACCGGGGGGCCATACCCGCGCCTGGAATACCTGCGCCTATCCCAGAGAGAAGGACGCCGCGGGAGAAGCCGCCGCCGGGAAGGGCAGCGCGAGGCCGAGGAAAGCGGCGCCATCTACTTCGGCCCCTATACCGATGCCGGGGCCGTGCACGAAACCATGCGCCTGCTGGGAAAGATCTTTCCCCTGCGCCGCTGCCGCCGCTACCTTACCGGCGAGCCCAGCGCGGAGCGGCCCTGCCTGAACTTTCAGATGAAGCGCTGCCTGGGGCCCTGCCGCGGGGCGGCGGCGGTGCCGCCGGAGGAGTATGCTCGCATGGTGGAGCAGGTGGTTCACTTTCTCGAGGGAAGGCGCGCTTTCCTGGAGCGCCGGCTGGAGGAGAAGATGCGGCAGGCGGCGCAGGAGCAGCGCTTTGAAGAGGCGGCCCGGCTGCGGGACCAGCTCCAGGCGGTGCGCCAGGTCGCCGCGCAGCAGCAGAAAGTCTTCCTGCTGGAGAAGGCCGTGGATTGGGATATTCTTGCCCTGGCGCGGCTGGGCGCCGACGCCGCGGTGCATCTCTTCGTGGTCAGGGAGGGGAAGCTCATCCGGCGGGAGCACTTTCCCCTGGGCCCCGCCGCGGCAGAGGCCGACGACGGCGAGGCGCTGGGCGCATTTATCAAGTCCTATTACAGCCGCGGGGCGCGGCCGCCCAGGGAGATCCTCCTCTCGCACCAGCCCGAGGACCGGGAGACTCTCGAGGAATGGCTGGGCAGGCTGGCCAGGGGGAAGGTGAAGCTCACGGTACCCCGGCGCGGCCCCCGCCGCCAGCTGGTGGAGCTGGCCCTGCGCAATGCGGAGCTCAAGCTGAAGGATGAAGAGGAACGGCGGGAGCGGCAGGAGCTGCTGCCGCTGGAGGAGCTGGCGCGTCTCGCCGGGCTGGAGGAGCCGCCCCGCCGCATCGAGGGCTACGACATCTCCCACCTACATGGCGGGGCGGCGGTGGGGGTCATGGTCGTCTTCGAGCAGGGGCGCCCCTACAAGGACGGCTACCGCCGCTTCCATCTCCGGCAAGCCCCGCCTGGCGACGACTATGCCGCCATGAAGGAGGTGTTGCAGCGAAGAGCGGCGCGGCAGGGCTGGCCCCGCCCTGACCTCATCCTTATAGACGGGGGGAAGGGGCAGCTCGGCGCGGCCCGGGAGGCGCTGCAGCAGGCCGGGGTGAGGGATATCCCCCTCCTGGCCATGGCGGAAAACCCCGATCGCATCTTCCTGGAGGGGCAGAAGGCGCCGCTGCTCCTGCCGGCAAACAGCCCCCTGCTGCAGCTCCTGCAACGCATTCGCGACGAGGCGCACCGCTTTGCCGTGGACTACCACCGCCGCCTGCGCCGGCAGAACGCCACCCGCTCCCCGCTGGAGGAGATCCCCGGCGTCGGCCCGCAGCGCCGTGCCGCCCTGCTGAAGCACTTTGGCAGCCTGGAGGGGATCTACCGCGCCTCCGAGGAGGAGTTGGCCGCTGTTCCCGGCATTAGCCGCTCTTTGGCCGCCCAGATCTTCCGCAAGCTCCACGGTTGAGAAGTGAGAAGAGAGAGGTTAGAGGTGAGAAAGGTAATAATTGGCATTTCAGCCGTAGGGGCGGGCTTCCACGCCTGCCCGCTGCGTAGGGTCCGGGCATGCCATGCCTCGCCTTACAAATACAATCGTTTCCTTAATCTAGAAATATCAACAGGACGATCCTTGGGGGCTTCATGCCGGCTTGACAAAAGCTGCGGCGGAGGGGCTTATGTTATAATAGAAGAAACAGAAGGATCGGGGGAAGGAGATGCCTTACCGGCTGCTGGCCATAGACCTGGATGAGACGCTGCTGGATGAGCAC
>JAAZIN010000021.1 GCA_012800855.1 Bacillota bacterium | reverse complement strand
TGACCCGAAAAATCCTGCTGCAGACTATCTGGGACGATGCCGGGCTTTACATTGATGACAACACCCTGTCAGTGCATATCCGCCGCCTGCGCGAGAAGATCGGCGAGGATCGCATCCGCACGGTGCGCGGCGTGGGCTACCGCTGGGCCGGCGAGGATTAATGGCAAGCCCTGGCCGCAGTTCCGGACAAGCGCAAAGGCGTGGCATGGCTTGCCTGAGGGCTCACAAGATGGCGTAGGGGCGGGGTTCCATCCTCGCCCGATAATGAATATTTATTAAATCCCCCCCGCCCCCCTTTTCCAAAGGGGGAGGCTTTTAAGAAGCCCTCTGTAAAGGGGCTGAAAAATATGATTCCAAGAAGGAAACAGAGATGAAGATGCTTTCCGCCGTCTCGTGGCTTGCCGCTGTCACCGCCGCCCTGGGCGCCGGTGTGGCCTTTTACGGCGCGGGCAGCATCCGCTGGGCTGGAATCGCCCTGCTGCTGACCGGCCTGGCCTCCCTTGCGCTCAGCATCCTGGAGGCAAAACGGCTGAAGAGAAAGCTGGAGTCGCTGCACGGGCAGCTCACCGCTTTCCTGGAAGGGCGGGAAATCTCCCCCCGCTTCAGCGTGGATGACGACGATTTTGCCCTGCTGGAGAACGCCGTGGTGGAGCTGGAAAGCAGGCTGCTGCTAGAGCAGGAGAAGGCGCGGCGCGAATCGCAGAAAAATGCCGAATTCATCGCCGACGTCTCCCACCAGCTGAAAACACCGCTGGCAGCGCTAAAGCTCTACTGCGAGATGGATCAAGCCCAAAATCCCGGCAAGGATCTCTCCCGGCAGCTGGCCCTCATAGAGAGGATGGAAAACCTCATCTTCTCGCTGCTGCGGCTGGAGAAGCTGCGCGCGGACGCCTACGAGATGCGCTTCGCGGAGCACAACCTCGGCGACCTGGCCCGGCAGGTCTGGTCCGAACTGCAGCCGCTTTATCCCGGTAAAAGATTTCATCTTGCCGGCAGCGCCGCCATGCGCTGCGACGCCTACTGGCTGGGCGAAGCGCTGCGCAACATCCTCAAGAATTCCTGCGAACACACCCCTCCCGAAGGAGAGGTTAATATCTTCATCACACAGACGGAAAGGTCCATCACCATCACCGTTGAAGACAACGGCGGCGGGATCCCGGAAGAAGAGCTGCCGGGGCTGTTCCGGCGCTTCTTCCGCTCTTCGCGGGCCCGTCCGGACGGGGGCGTGGGCCTGGGGCTGGCCATCGCCAGGACCATCGTAGAGAAGCATCACGGCCTCGTCTCGGCTGAGAACACCGCCCGCGGGCTGCAGATCGCCCTCTGCTTCCCCCGGGTGGAGGGGATCCGGAAGGGCGGATAGCCATTACTCTAAAATCCCCCCGGCCACCCTTTAAAAAGGGGGAGTCTATAATTCACCTAGGGACAATGGGGACGTACCTCTTTGTCCTATTTTTGTCGCCTCAAGTATAATTTGTGGGACAGAAAGGTACGTCCCTAGTGTCCCACGAGGTAGGGGCGGGCTTCCACGGCCGCCCGGCCTTTTCTTACGAAAATGTAAGAATAGGGTCACTGGAAATTAAGCTTCGCCCGGTAAGATAGACCCAGGAGGGAACGATTATGCAGATACTGGAATGCCGCAACCTGCAGAAAATTTACGGCAGCGGCGAGGGCGCCGTGCAGGCCCTGCGCGATGTCAGCACCAGCTTCACCCAGGGCGAATTCTGCGCCGTGCGGGGGCCGAGCGGATCGGGCAAGTCCACGCTGCTGCACATCCTGGGCGGACTGGAGTATCCCACCTCGGGAAAGGTCTTCTACCGCGGCGAAGATCTCTACGCCTACAACGACAACCAGCTTTCCATCCTGCGCCGGCGCCGCTTCGGCTTCGTCTTCCAGGCCTACAACCTGGTGCAGGAGCTGACCGCCTACGAGAACATCCTGCTCCCCGTCCTGCTGGACAAGAGGAAGCCGGACAAAAAACACATCTCCCTGCTCGTGGAAATGCTGGGCCTGGGCGACCGGCTGGATCACCTGCCCAGCGCCCTCTCTGGCGGCCAGCAGCAGCGCGTGGCCATCGCCCGGGCCCTGGCCAACAAGCCCTCCATCCTCTTTGCGGACGAGCCCACGGGCAACCTCGACGGCAAATCAGGCAAAGAGGTGCTGGCCCTGCTCAAATATGCCAGCCGGGAGCTGGGCGTGACCCTGGTGCTGGTAACGCACGACCTCAACATCGCCGAGCAGGCCGAGCGCATCATCACCCTGGAAGACGGCGCCATCACCCATGATAGCAGGAAGGGAGCGCCCGGCGATGGAAGCTAGGTTCTCCTTAACCTCCATCGCCCTGGGCAACCTGCGCCGCCGCCGCGGCCGCTACCTGCTGCTCATCGCCGGGGTTGTCCTGGCCATCTATTTCGTGGCCACGGCGCTGCTGTTTGCCGACACCATGTTTGTCTCCCTGCGGGAGCGGCACTACAACCGCCGGGGCGAGCAGGATGCCATCATTTTTAACTGCGGGGAGGCGCCCCTCGAAGAGCTCATCGACAGGGGCATCTTTTCAAGATACGGGACGGCCGAGATTTTAGGCTACGTTCTTCCCGACGGGCAGAACATGGACGGCGGCTTCTCCATCGCCCGCTTCGATGAAGCGGCGCTGTCCCTGGCCCGCCAGGAGCCGCTGGAAGGACGGCTGCCCGAAAAGGCGGGCGAAATCGCCCTGGAGCAGAGCGCCCTGGCGCGGCTGCGCTCCAGCGCCGTCATAGGCGACAGGATCACGCTGACGCTGCTCATACCCGACGGCGACGGCTTCATGGAGGCGCCGCTTCAGAAAAGATACACCCTGGTGGGGATCCTTGCTGACAAGTTCGTCTACCTCAATCGTTGGAACCAGGCCAGCCCCGCCTATCACGACTATCCCGCCGGCGTACTGTCAATGGACGAGCAGATCGAGCCCGGCGGCCGCCCTGTAATAAACTGCTACGGCCGCTACGCCGGGAACGCCGCGGCCGCTTTAGAGGGGCTGCGGGAATTCTGCCTGGAGAACAACCTGTTCACCGGGTCCGGCTGGCCCAATTTGGAACAGACGCGCTACCGCCTGTTTGACACCGGCGAAGGCGCCGATGAAGACATCATGATTACGTCTACCTTCCTCGCCATCATCGCCCTGGTGCTGGTCGGCGCCGCCTGCCTTGGCATTGTCAACGCCTTCTCGGCCGACCTGGAGGCGCGCCGGCGGCAGATCGGCCTTCTCCGCGCCGTCGGAGCTACGCAAAAACAGATCCGGGCCATCTTCGGCCGCGAAGTAATCCTCATCGCCCTATGTTCCATACCCACCGGCCTGGCCCTGGCCGCTCTCACCGTGCGGGGGATCACCACCCTGCTCGGAGATAGCTACATCTTCCGTCCCAACCTGTTCATCATCCTGGCCATAGCCGCAGCCGGCGTCATCTGCGCCAGGCTCGCCGCCGCCATTCCGCTGCGCAAGGCAGGACGCATACCGCCCATGCAGGCCATCCGCAATGTGGAGCTCACCCGCAGGCTGAAGCGCAGCCGGGTGCAAAGCAGGCCGCTTTTTGACGTCCCCCGCCACCTGGCCCGCCGCAACATGACCCTCTACCAGAGCAGGCAGGCGGGCATTACCGCCATGCTGGCCGTTAGCATCGTCCTCTTCTCGCTGGCGGTTTTCGGGGCCAGGCCCATTCTCAGCGAATCCGGGTGGGACTACGGCTGGGACTATGTCCTGGGAAAACAAACCATGATGGCTGATTGGCTTATGGAGTACGAACTTCACCGGCCCGGCATTACCGAGCAGGACAAGGCGGACGCCGCCGCCCTGGCAGGGGTTAAGACAGCTATCGGAGAAAAAATTTGCAGGGTAAAGATACTTGCGGAGAAGATCACACCTTATATCTTAAACAGCATCTTTAGTAATTTTGACTACCTTTCCCCGGAGCCGCGGCACGATGATCATCCCGATGCAAAGCGCTGGCATCTGCAGCAGCACCAGGACTACCTGGCCAGCAAGGCCAAGTACGGTTACACCCAAGATTATCTCACCGTGAATTGCTGCGGCATCGACGCGGCTGTTATAGAGAGCCTGCATCCCTTTGTCTCCACCGGGCGGATAAATATAGACAAGTTGAACTCCGGCGAGGAGATCCTGCTCGTCGCCCCGGCAGAGTACGGCCTTGTAAAAGAAAAGCTGGTCGACGGCAGCACACGCTCGCAAATCCATTACACCCTTGACCCCAACACCGCCTATGACGCCGTCTATCAAAACGACATGTTCCGGGCAGGCGACACGATTACCGTGAGCCTGCTCTACTGCGACAACCCGGAAGAGTACGAGTACAACGAGGATGGCAGCCGCAGGCTGCCGGATAACGTGGTGCGCATCGACCGGACGGTCACTATCGGGGCAACCCTGGAGGTGCAAGCCGGCAAAAAGTTTCTGCGGGATTATTTCCCGGGCTTTTTCTTCGGCGATACAGGCGATATCCTCACCACCATTGCCGGTTTAAACTCGCTGGGCTTCAATCCGCCTTACACGACCCTGGCCATAGCCCTCTCCGAAAGCCCCGACCCGGCCATGGAGGAATACCTGGAGAAGAACTTGGGCGGGATTGCCTCGCGGACAGCAGGCGTGGAGCTAACCTCGTACGTGGCCATGGCCCGAGAAAGCCGCCAGATAGCCTACGGCCTGCTCATCGCCGCAGGCGCCATCCTGCTGCTCTTCTTTGCCATCTGCGCCAGCATGATCAACAACGCCCTCTCGGCGCGCATCCGGGCCGGCAGGCGCGAAATCGGCACGCTACGGGCTGTGGGCGCCTCCGAGCAGGTCATCGCACGCTCCTACCTGTGGCAGCTTCTCTCCACCTTCGCCTGGGGCACGCTTGTCGGCCTGGCCGTGGAGCTGGCCCTCTGCGGCTGGCTGCTGAAAAAAGAACATGTTGCCGCCGATGCAGCCACCCTGCCGCTATGGGAGCCGCTCCTCTTCGTGGCGCTGCTTTTCGGGATCTGCTACCTGAACGTCCGCTTTAAGGTGGGCGCCATATTAAGGGACAGCATCGTGGAAAACATTCGCGAACTGTGAGGTGATGGCCATGAAAAAAGCTTGCCGCCTTGCGGGGCTGCTGTTTCTCTGTCTCGCCTTCAGCGCCTTTCCCGGGCTCGCTGCAAAGGCAGCCTCCATGGGGGCGCCGCTCTCCATCGACAGCGGGCATCTTTACGAGGGGATGGAGAGAAGCTACGCCGAGGGCTACCTGCCGGCTGTATCAGGCGGCAAGGCGCTGGTGGTCCTCCCCCTCCTTTCCGACAGCGCCAGCGGCCCCCTTGCCGTATCCGTCAACCTGGGCGATCCGGCGCTCTCCCCATTCGTCTACAGGAACTATCAGCAGCAGTTTGCCAAGAAGAGCTTCACCTTTGGAAAGGAAACCGTGGAATGTTACCTGGTGCAGTTTTCACTGGAGCTGGCTAAAGACCGCGTCAACGGCTGCTACCCGGTCACCTTCACGGCCAGCGGGGTTACTGACAGCGGCGAGCCCTTTGCGCAGGATTTCACGGTCTACGTGAGCATCAGCGACGGTATCGATCCCCACGGCGCCCCGCCGGATCCGGAGCCAAAGACCCACTCCCAGCCCAAGCTCATGGTGACCGCCTACAAGCTGGAGCGGGGCTACCTGGCGGCGGGCGAAAGCACAGCCCTGTCCGTAACCGTGCGCAACACCAGCAGCACGCAGCAGGTGAAAAACATCAAGCTCTCCTTCACCGCCGAGAGCGGCGAGATCTGGCCTGAAGGCACCGGCGCAACCTACTGCAGCCGCATTGGCGCAGGAGGCTCCTATACCTGGACATTTGCCGTTGCCGTCCTGCCCACGGCGCAGTCAAGGCCGCATCCGGCAACAATTACCATGGAATACGAGGACACCCGGGGCCAGGCCTACAGCGCCTCCGACCGCATCGTTCTCCAGGTGCGCCAGCCGGTGCGGCTGGAATATGAAGAGCCCTCCCTGCCACCCCGGGTGACGCAGGGCGACACGGTCCCCTTTACAATGACGTTGATGAACCTGGGCAAGAGCACCGTTTACAATGCCCTGCTGAAATTCGAGATCCCGGGACTTGCCGGCGGCGGCAGCGTGCTCGTGGGCACCATCCCCCCCGGCGAGTCGCTGGCGGGGACGACCAACTTCCGCGTGGATGCCGAGGCGCTGGGTGAAGTTACAGGCACTCTCACCCTCTCCTACGAGGACGACTACGGGGAGCGCTACGAAAAGGAAATCCCCCTATCCACCACCATCGAGAAGAAAGCAGCGGCGCCTACTCCTCCATCCGGCGTGGATAAAGATGGCGATTCCCGCCTCCCCGGCTGGTTAGCCTGGGCCGGCGGGGCGGTTCTGCTTGCGGCGGCAGCCTTTTTTGCCATCCGCTGGTATAAGCAGAAGAAGGCGATGGAAGAGGACGAAATGCGGCTGTAGGCCGGCCGCCGCTGCGGGCGTTCAGTCTCTTATAACCGTGGGGGCTGCCCTAAAAGAGCAGCCCCCATGAGCATAACTTTAGCGGATTCGCTTTAATTCTCCCTTGCCAATTTGCGCCGCAGGAGAACGAAGAAGCCGCCGATGGCGAATAGCGCTGCCAATACGGCCAGGTAAAGCTGCGTCCCGTCAGTTTTCGGCAGCTCTTCACTGGGAGGAACCTCGCCAAAGACGGCAAAGGTGCTGAAATCGGTCAATTCAGCCCAGATGTATTTTTCTGCCGTGTTCACTCCCTGGGGCGATACTTCCACCCAGCCGCTCCCAGGCACGAATCGGTAGAGCTTCAGGCTTGCTTCATCGACACCCTCGGGAAGCTCGGCCGGATCATATTTCACCACCAGGCGAACAGTGGAGCCGGCAAAGTTGTCGGTGCGCTCAATGCGCAGGTAGATCCCGGCAGGAACCATCCCCTCCGGAACTCCCTTTTCGGCGTCGGCATCGTAGAGGGTAACATCGATCTGCCCGCCAGTTATCTCGCCGGGGGCAGTAATCTCCATGGAGACCTTGCCGTCATGAAAATCGAGGCTGGCCTTGTTGTCGGTGGTGCTGATATCCTTCTGCGACTGGGTCTTCTCCGTGTCATATTCCCAGAAGACGGCCCTTAGGATGCGGTGGCTGCTGAGAGTAAGGCTCATCTCGGCATCATCGCCGATGATGGCGCCGTCTTCTATCCAGCAGACGAAGCGGTAGCCGGAAGCAGGCTCAGCTTTGATCTGCACCTCTTCACCGGGCAGGTAGGCGCCCGCGCCGCTGACGCTGCCCCCTGCATCGGGGTTGATGGAGAGCATGTATATTACAGCTACCTCCACCGTTCCGGAAACGCTGTTGTAGTTGTGCGTATCTTCGGGAATGAATGTTACCGTCGCGCTGTACAGGCCTGCTTCAGGGCACAGTTCCGGGTAAACGAAGGCAAAGCTGCCGGGAACAGAGGCTTCCCCACCGGTTAGCGTTGAAGTTCCCAGCATGTCGCCGTAGATTATGGGAGCGGCCTGCGGCCACGCGATTATAACCGGGGTGGCCTTGTTGATGGTCAGCGTGCCGCTCTCAAAGGTGAAGGTGTAGTTGCTCGCCGTGGCCCCATAGGGAGTAATGGTATAGGTCCCCACGTCTTCACCAGCCTCGCGGCTGAAGGCCAGGCCGCTCACCACAGCGGCAGTGTCGCCCCGCTTGAAGCCGCTGTAACTCGCCGTGAACTCCGGATCGGGATCACCGTAGGTCTTGCTCTTGTCATCGGCCTTGATGGTCAGCGGAGCAGGGATGATCGTCAGCGTGCCGCTCTCGAAGGTTATGGTGTAGTTGCTTGCCGTGGTTCCATGGGGAGTAATGGCGTAAGTCCCCACATCCTCACCCGCTTCGCGGCTGAAGACCAAGCCGCTCACCACGGCAGCAGTGTCGCCCAGCTTGAAGCCGCTGTAGCTCGTCGTGAAAACGGGGTCATCATCGCCGTAGACCTTGCTCTTATCACCGGCAGTGATGGTCAGCGGGGCCGGGTTGATCGTCAGCGTGCCGCTCTCGAAGGCGATGGTGTAGTTGCTTGCCGTGGCTCCCGAGGGAGTGATGGCATACTGCCCCACGTTTTCACCAGCTGCACGGCTGATGGAAAGGCCGCTCACCACGGCAGCAGTGTCATCCAGCTTGAAACCGCTGTAGCTCACCGTGAAAGCGGGGTCATCATCGCCGTAGACCTTGCTCTTGTCATCAGCCTTGATGGTCAGCGGAGCCGGGTTGATCGTCAGCGTACCGCTCTCGAAGGTTATGATGTAGTTGCTCGCCGTCGCTCCCGAAGGAGTGAGGACATACTGGCCCACGTCTTCTCCTTCTTCACGGTTGAAGGTCAGGCCGCTCACAACGGCAGCAGTGTCGCCCAGCTTGAAACCGCTGTAGCTCACCGTGAAAGCGGGGTCGGCATCGCCGTAGACCTTGCTCTTGTCATCAGCCTTGATGGTCAGCGGAGCCGGGTTGATCGTCAGCGTACCGCTCTCGAAGGTTATGGTGTAGTTGCTCGCCGTGGCTCCCGAGGGGATAATGGCATACTGCCCCGCGTCCTCTCCCTCCGCGCGGCTGATAACAAGGCCGCTCACCACGGCAGCCGTTTCGCCGCGCTTGAAGCCGCTGTAGCTCACGGTGAAAGCAGGGTCATCATCGCCGTAAGTCTTGCTCTTGTCATCGGCCTTGATGGTCAGCGGGGCCGGGCTGATCGTCAGCGTACCGCTCGCGAAGGTAATGGTGTAGTTGCTCGCCGTGGCTCCAGAAGGGGTGATCGTATACTCTCCCACGTCCTCGCCAGCTTCGCGGCTGAAGGTCAGGCCGCTCACCACGGCGGCAGTGTCGCCCCGCTTGAAGCCGCTGTAGCTCGCCGTGAAAACGGGGTCATCATCGCCGTAGGTCTTGCTCTTGTCATCGGCAGTGATGGTCAGCGGAGCAGGTTCAATCGTCAGCGTGCCGCTCGCGTAGCTGATGTCGTAATTGCTCGCCGTCGCTCCAGAAGGGGTGATCGTATACTCTCCCACGTCCTCGCCAGGCTCGCGGCTGAAAGTCAGGCCACTCACCGCGGCAGGCGTATCGCCCAGTTTAAAGCCATCATAACTCGCCGTGAAGACCGGGTCGGGATCGCCATAGATCTTGCTCTTGTTCTCGGCGGTGATGGTCAGCGGGGCTCTGTTCACAGGCACCGTTACCGTACCGCCAGTAACAATATCGTAAGTATCCTGATCCGCGGGCACAAATATTACCCCGGCCGAGCAGTTGCCTGCAGCAAGGGGAACATAGTTGGGATCGACAAATTCAAATGTGCCCGGAACAGAAGCGGAGCCGCCGCTTAGCGTGGACGCCGAAAGCGGATCCCCGTAGGTGATCGCCGTGGCGGAAGTCGGCCACGCGTAGACTTCCGGCGTCAACATCTCCACGTTCCAGGTTAAACCGAAACTACCCTGTATACTTTGGCCATATTGTATTTCCCAATAATCGCAGCCGGAAATACAAATATAATAGGTGGTCCCCTTAGACACGCCGAACACGGCACTGGGATTGCCCTGGACAAGGCCACCTGTTACTGCATTGAGTTCGCTTACGGAATTGCCTGTATAGACCCCCATAACTATACCATAGTAAATTGAGTAGCCATAGAATGAAAATGTAGCCGTGCCGTTTACCGGAGCAGTCCATTTATACCACACGGAATAACGATTGCCGTACCCAAAGTGGATGGGTTCGCCCGGCTCTATGCTGGCACCGGCGTTGCTGCCGTCGACGGTACCGCTTTTACCATATATTTGCTCGGCATCGGCAAAATTATCGTTGTGCGGCGCGCTCTGGGCCAGAACAAGGGCCGGCACTATAGCCAGCAGCAGCAAGCAGGCGCCGATTATTAAAATACCTTTGATTTTGCCGGTCATGGTATTCCTCCTATTAGCAAACTACCACAGAAAGCCAATAGCATTGATGAATAGATTGGACCTCAACCTGCAAATCACTCATTGGCCAAATTCTTTGATCTACTTTGAAGGATGCACCTCCTTTATCTTGCTCTGGAGCACGCAGCAGGCGGAACTTCATAATTCCGGCCAAGAATATAACACTGGTGCCAGGCCTCTAAAAAAGATAGCGTGATTTTTTAATAAACGTATCAGCCAAAAGTACTAGAAGAAAAATTTTTTCCGGCTTTGCTAAAGAAAGAATTTTGGTTTAGAAAGGGTTAGAGGCTAATATGGGGAGGCAAAAACGACAATTTTACGGCAGCAGATCCATCTTCCGCGCCCGGGCTACCGCCCGCAGGCGCCGGTTGACTCCCAGCTTGCCGTAAATATTTTGCACATGGCTTTTAACCGTGCTCAGGGTAAGGCCAAGGCGGGCGGCAATTTCCCCATTGGAAAGACCGGAAGCCAAGAGGTTGAGAACTTCCATCTCGCGAGGGGTCAGCGTTTCCGGCAGCAGCGGCCGGCTTTTGGGGGATAGTTCCTGCCCTCCGGCGGGCTCATCCGCCGTCTCTGAAAGGCCGGCAACAAAGGCGGTTTGAGCGGCAAGCAGCCGCGCTATTTTCAATCGTTCTTCAGTAAAGGCTCCGGCGATGAAGTTGTTTTCCAGGTAGATAAGCGCAGCGGTCTTTGTCCGAAGGGGCACGCTGAAACAGCAAACAGAGCGGATCCTTCTCCCGGCCACCTCCGGATCGTGGATGAAGAGCCCCGCGCTGCAGGCGTCATCGAGCAACAGCGTTTCTCCCGTGCGCCAAACATGCTGCACCATCGCCCTGGGGATATATCTCTGTTCCGCCAGGGGGACCAGGGGCATGGCGGCAAATCCCCCGGCGGCCGCTTTCACGGCCAGCCCCACGAAAAGTTCGCCCTGCCGCATGGTGATCATGGCGCCGCACTGCGCCCCGGCATTCTCACATAAGATGCGGAGCAGGCGCCCCGCCAGTTCGTGCCATCCGCCCTCCTCAACGAGGGAGTAATAGGCGTTGATCAGTGCAGCCAGGTCAAATGATTCCCCATAAGCGGGCTCCGCTGCGGGGCGGGTTGTGCTTTCGCGAGCCGTCCCTTTTTCTCCGCCCCCGGCTGCTGCCGCAACTTCCGCCGCCTGTTTCCGGCTTTCCCGGGAAATAACAATCCCCAGATGCGCATACTCCCTACTGAGCCGGCGGACCACGGCCCGGGCGCCCCAGCCGGCAAAACCCCGGCAGGCCTTTTCCAAGAAAAAGGCGGCAATACTGTTCATATTGCGGCCCAGGTAGTATTCCGCCGCCAGCAGGCTGGCCAGGGCCTGCTCCTGTAGGTAGCCGTTTTCCCCGGCGGCGCGGATGGCCTCTTCGTAGAGCTGCATCGCTCTCCCATTCCGCCCGCGCAGGCGGGCGGCTTCTGCTTCCAGCAGCAGCCGCCTGTTTTCGAAGTTTTCCGCCCCGAGGCGGGCCCACTTGCGGAAACAGGAGAGGTATTTTTGAAAAAGCCTGCCGTAGCGCCGGCGCTCCCGCAAGGTCATGCCGTGCCAGGAGCCGCTGATGCAGAGTGCATAATAGAAACAGTATTCAGGGTAAGAAGGCTCCCGGGCAATACTTTCAATATTGCCGGCTATAGCCCCGCCCAGGTGCAATCCTTCCCGGCAGCGGCCCATGAGGTAGAACCACTGGATGGCCAGGACATAATAGCTGCGGCTGGTGTCAAAAGGAACAGCAGCTGCCTCCCGGCTGATGGCAGCCCCAAAATCGTCTCCACTGCCCCCTCCTGCAGGCTTTCCACCAGCTGCTTGAAGAAGGCCAGGAAGGCGGCGGCCTCTTTCATTTCGTAAGTGCGCAGCCATTCCAGGTGGCGGCGGCAATCATCAACAATTTCCCTTAAGGGGAAGCCGCAGTAGTACTTGAACTCAACCAGACCGCTGAGAGCATGCCCGGCGTAGAAAAGATCCCCGGAAGCGACGGCATCAGTAAACACCTGTTCCAGGTATTCCAGGCTTGTTTTTTTGTGGGCCACCCAGTGGTTGATAAAAAAGGTAAAAGCATAGAGGTAGCGGCCTCGGACGGAGGGGTAGTTGCTTGTTTTCAACAGCTCCAGGGTATCTTTCCCCAACCGGTAGATGCTGTTGTTGGTCCCGAACATGAAGGCAGCCACCTGTGCATAGCTGCCCATGGCTATGGGGGCATATTTTAAGTTGGGATATTTCAAGGAAAGCTCAACCAGTTTCAGAATCAGGGTAGGGAAAAGCAGCGTTGGAAGATGGTACGCGGGAGCAAAAAGGGAAATGAGCAGCTCCATCTCCTTACGAGGCCGCGTGCCGGTCGGCTCGGAATAGATGAGAATGTCGCGAAAGGCTTTTCTGCGCAGTAGAAGGCCGGTGCGGAGAAAGCTGCCTAAAAAAGAGAGCAGGTGAGGCTTAAAGGGTATGTTAATGCCCATTCCCCTTAGCCCGGCAAGGCCCTCCTCTACCGCGGCCTCGTACTGCCCCAGCCCCGTGTGGCATATATTTTTTAGCATGTAAAAGTCCGCTTTTTCCATGGAGGTGCGGGCCCGCGAAAGAGCGGTATCGAGGATTTCCTGGGCTCTGGTATAATTGCCGCACATGTACTCGCAGGGAGCCAGCTCCCTGAAAAAGGCTTGCCGAAGCGCACGGTACTCATCGGGAGAGTATTCCGAGAGCAGGATCAGTCCCGCCTGCAGGTAGAGGCGCGCCGACTCGTATGCCGCCGAGGATTTGGCCTCGCGCCCGGCCAGGAGGTTATATTCGGCCAGGCGCAGCCGCTCTTTCCTGGAGGCAATCAGCTCCGCCCCCAGGTTAAGATGGTAAACTATCTCCATGATCTTGTTTTTTAGCTCTTTTCCGTGGCTTCTCCCGGCCAGCATGCGGCCCAGCCTCAGGTGCAGCTTCTTCTTCTCATCTGCCGGGATGATCCTGTAAACGGCCTGGCGGATGCGATCATGGGCGAAACTGCAACACTCCTCCTCATCTTGAAGAACCAGGTTTTCACTATGCGCCCTCCGCAAACATTCCTGCACTCTTTCAAGCGGACGCTTCCCCACCGCGGCCAGGAAATCAGGCGAAAAGGAGTCGCCAATGCACGCAGCCTCTTTCAATACAGCCAGGGTCTCCGGGTCCAGCCGCTTTAACTTGTCCTCCAAAAAGTCCAGGACCTCTTCATGGTAGGGCAGTTGGCGCACTCTTTCCAGATCCCATTCCCAGCGCCAGCGATGGGGGTTAAAAAAGAGCACCTGGTTGTGTTCAAGGGCTTGCAGCAACTGGTGCAAAAAGAAGGGGTTGCCGCCCGTCTTCTGGTAGAGCACCGCGGCCAGCGGTCCAATCCGCCTCATGCCGCCACGCAGCGTATCATCTACCAGCCTTGCCGTCTGCTCCCCGTCCAGCTCCGGGAGGCGAATCTCGCGCCGCAGGGCTCCCGATTGCCGCAGCATGTCCACAAACGCCGCCAGGGGGTGCCCGCTCCTCACCTCGCTCTCGCGGTAAGCTCCAATAAAGAGAAGGGGGCAATTGTTTGAACTCAGCGCCAGAAAGCGGAGCAGTTCCAGCGAGGCATTGTCCGCCCACTGCAGGTCATCAAGAAACATAACCAGGGGGGATTCTTTCCTGGTAAAAGCGCGCAGGAAATTCATTGCCGCCAGCAGGAAGCGATTCTTCTCCTCCTCGGGAGGGAGGCTTTCCACGGCAGGCAGCGGCCCGGTCAACAGCTCCATCTCCGGCAGGATGCGGGAAAGTACCGCTCCGCCGGAGCCAAGGTTCTGGAGAAGCCGTTCGCGCAGGCGATTCAAGGTTTCCTTATCTTCGCTTAACACCTGGCGGAGCAGGGCGCGAAAAGCCTGGACAAAAGGAGTATAGGGCAGGTCGCGCTGCAGCTGATCGGATTTGCCGGCAATGCAGAAGCCTCCCCTCCGCCCCGCCAGGGAGGTTAAAAACTGGTTTACCAGGGCTGTTTTGCCGCAGCCGGCAAAGCCGGAAACAAGTACGAAGCCGGTGCCTTTCCTTCTTACAGCCCGGTAGGCCCTCTGCAATAGGGCCAACTCCTTTTCCCGCCCGTATAATTTTAAAGGCAGCTGCATAATGGCAGGAATGTCTCGGCGCTCCGGAATAAAATAGCGGATCTGCCCCGTGCGGCGCCATTCCCTGCGGCAGCGGCTAAGGTCGGCTGCCAGGGCGCGGGCGCTCTGGTAGCGTTCCGCCGCATTTTTAGCCAGCAGCTTCTCGATCACGGCCTCCATCGGAGGCGGCACCGAGGGCCTGAGCTTCCGCAGCAGAGGCGGCCTTTGGGCCAGGTGGGCATGGATAAGGCGAGTAATATCAGTTTCCGTGAAGGGGAGCCGCCCGGCAAGGAGCTCGTAAAAGATAACCCCCAGTGAGTAAAAATCCGTGCGGTAGTCTTCCTCGCGCTCCAGCAGCCCCGTCTGTTCCGGCGACATGTAGGCGGGGTCATTTTCGGGCGGCGGCAGGCTCGGGGCGGCCCCTTCGCCGCAAAGGGGTGCGGCAGTGCCGAAGCCGGTAAAAAACACTTCAAGGGTATGGGGATCGATGAATATATTGGCCGGGTTTATATTTCTATGGGCTATATTATTGCGGTGCAGGGCGCCAGTAGCAGCCGCCAGGCGCCGGGCGATGGAGAAGAATTCCTCGAGGTCCGGGCTGCGGCTGCGCATGTACTGCTGCAGGAGCACTCCCCCCCGGTCTTCCATGACCAGAACGGGGATGTCACCGCAGTATTCCAGCTTTAGGGGCCGGCAAACAGCGGGAAGGTCCAAGCCGCCGGCCATGGCCAGCTCGTGGGAACAGCGGGCCGCCGCCTTGTCGCCGCGCTGATCTATCTTCAGCAAAACTTTTTTCCCATCCGAAACGGTTATGGCCCGGTATAGCTTTACCTTTTGCCCTGCAATAATCGTTTCCAGCAAGGTGTAACCCGGTATGCTGTGCATCTTGATGCTCCTAAGCGAATCTCGGATCCTGCACCAGCCAAATTTCGACAAAAATTGCAGCGTTCCTGCCTTTTTTTAGCCATGCTCCAGTCGCGAAATGGGGAACTCGATTTTTTTATAATTAGTACATTTCCGGCAGGGAAAAAAGCGCTTCGTGACGAAATAGTGTAGCACGATTTATCATATTAGTAATACGGGCGGCACAAGCGGGTGCAGGAGTGTAGAACAAGGCCATGAAAATGATTGAAGGGGAAAACATCTCCCATGCCTATGACTTAGAGGGCAGCGTGAAGCTCTCCCTGGAGGGGGTCAGCATCACCGTCCAGCGCGGCGAGCTGGTGGCCATACTGGGCCCCAATGGGAGCGGCAAATCCACCCTGGCCAAGCACTTTAACGCCCTGCTCCCCTTGCAGCAGGGCAGCCTGGCCGTGGCTGGGCTGGATGCAAGGGATAGCGCCAACCTCTGGGAAATCCGCCGGAGATGCGGCATGGTCTTTCAAAATCCCGACAACCAGTTTGTCTCCTCCGTCGTGGAGGAGGATATCGCCTTCGGCCTGGAAAATTTCGGAACGCCCCCGGAGCAGGTTCCCCTCAAAATAGAACAGGCGCTGCAGGCAGTGGGCATGTCCGGCTATGAGCAGAAATCGCCCCACATGCTTTCGGGGGGGCAGAAGCAGCGCGTTGCCCTGGCCGGCGTCCTGGCCGTGGAGCCGGAGATCATCATCTTCGATGAGGCCACGACCATGCTCGATCCCGAGGGACGGCGGGAGCTCATGGAGACCATCCGCCGCCTGCACCGGGAGCACAGCAAAACCATTATCCTCATCACCCATTACCTTGAAGAGGCCGTTATTTCCGACCGCGTCTACCTGCTCAAGGAGGGGCGGGTCGTGGCCCAGGGCACACCGCGGGAAATACTGACCGACCGGGAGTTGCTTGCCGGGGCGGGGCTTTTGCCGCCCCTGCCGGTGCAGCTCTACTACGATTTGAAAGAAGAAGGGATCGTCCTGGAGCGCTGCCCCCTGACCAGCGAAGAACTGGTGGAGGAGCTGGCCGGGCTATGCCTATAGTAGTGGACAATGTTTCCTATACCTATGCGCCGGGAACAGCCTTCGAAACGGCCGCTTTAAGCGGCGTGAGTGTCACCGTGGAAGACGGGGAATTCGTGGGCATCATGGGGCGGACCGGCTGCGGGAAGTCCACCCTGCTCCAGCTGATGGCCGGCTTGCTGCGGCCCAGCTCGGGAAGGATAATGCTGGACGGGAAGGATATCAACGCCAGGGGCTACCGCCGCGACGAGCTGCGCGAAAAAGTGGGACTTCTCTTCCAGTTTCCGGAGTGCCAGCTCTTTGAAAGCACGGTGGAGCGGGATGTGGCCTTCGGGCTGAAGCACTTGCCGCTCCCGGCAGAAGAGAAGGCGGCGCGCGTTCGCTGGGCGCTGGAAGCGGTGGGCTTCTCCTTCGAGTCCATCCGCCATCAATCTCCCCTGGGGCTCTCCGGCGGGGAGAAGCGCCGGGTAGCCATAGCCGGAGTCCTGGCCGTAAAGCCGAAGATCCTCCTTCTTGATGAGCCGGCCGCCTCGCTTGACCCCGTGGGCCGGAGAGAGTTCATGGAGCTGATGCAGCGGCTGCACCGGGAGGGAACCACCATTGTCATGATCTCGCACGATGCGGATATCCTGGGCGAGTATGCGCAGCGCATCCTGGTCCTCGACAGGGGGAAGCTCCGCCTCGCCGCCCCGGTGAAGGAGATTTTCAAGGATATCGCCGGGATGGAGGCCTTGAACCTGGATGTGAGCCGGCCGCGCAAAATTGCTCACCTGCTGCAGAAAAGGGGGGTCCCCCTTCCCCAGGATATAACCGGCTACGGGGAGCTGCTGGTGGCCATAAGGAATCTGAAGAAAGGCTGTCTTATATCATGAGACGCATTCCCATGGGAATCTATATTCCTGGTAATTCAATTTTGCACCGCCTTGACGCGCGGGTCAAGCTGATCTGCCTTGCCGCCCTCATCGGCGCCCTTATTTACACAAATTCTCTCCCCGGCTACGGCATCATGGCGGTGTTAACGTTCGTCCTTGTGACCATCTCGGGGCTGGATCTGAAAACGGCCTGCGCCCCGCTGCAGCGGGTCCTCCCCTTCTTCGCAGTCATTTTTTTCATGAACGCCCTCTTTAACAGCCAGGGAGCGGGGCCGGCCCTCTGGTCCTGGTGGATCTTCAATCTATCCACTGCCGGCATGGCTGCGGGGGCCAACGTGGTGCTTAAACTAATCCTGCTAATGATACTCTTCCACATCCTCATGTCCACAACAGCGCCCATGAAGATTACCGCCGCCCTGGTAAGCCTGCTGAGGCCCCTGGGATGGCTGCGCCTCCCTGTGGCCGACCTGGCCCTGATGATCAGCGTGGCCCTCCAGTTCATCCCCACTCTCATGGAGGAAACGGAGATGATCCGCATGGCGCAGACCGCCCGCGGGGCCAGGTTTGACAGCCCCCGACTGAGGGATAAAGCAGAAAGCATCATGCCCCTGGTCATCCCCATTTTCATCAGCGCCTTCAAGCGGGCCGATGAGCTGGCCCTGGCCATGGAGGCGCGGGGTTATCGCGGCGGCAGGCCGCAGGCCCCAAAAACGGCTGGACCGCTCGAGCGCTGCGATTTTGCAGCCATGCTTGTTGTTGCAGCAATCTGCGGGCTGCAGATCTTTGCCCTCTAGCGGCACCCACGCGGCAGGATGGGGTGGGCGAAGCAGGCCCTGCCTGCAGCTTGAGGATAAAACAAAGGCTAACCGGGAGGTAATCTTGATGACACAGGTAAAAAAGGCGATTATTACCGCCGTATGCATGGCCCTCTGCGTGGTGCTGCCCATGGCTTTCCACGCCGTCCCCAACGCCGGCAGCATCTACCTGCCCATGCATATACCCGTTCTCCTCTGCGGGCTCATCTGCGGCTGGGGCTACGGCCTGGCCTGCGGGATTGTCGGCCCCCTGCTTTCGAACCTGCTCACGGGCATGCCCCCCGCGGCGGTCCTGCCCGCCATGCTCGTTGAGCTGGCCGTTTACGGCATTGTGGCGGGGCTCTGCATGTCCCTAATTCGCACCAGGAAGCTCTATGCCGACCTCTATATCAGCCTCGTCGCGGCCATGCTGGCAGGGCGCATCATAGCCGGCATTGCCCGGGCCCTTATTTTCGCGCCCGGCACCATGACCATGGCCGCCTGGGCCACCAGCTACTTTGTGACCAGCCTCCCCGGCATCGTCATTCAACTGGCCCTCCTGCCCAGCATCGTTTTCGCCCTGGAGAAGGCCAGGCTGATCCCCGCGCGCTACCCGGGAGCGAGCGTCAGCCAATAAAGGATAATGGCTGATGTAATAAGGACTTCCCGCCCCACTGCTTCGCAGTCCTGCGCATCAGCCATCATCCACCTTTTATTAAAGTATAAACAATTCCTCTTGTAAAGGTGAACCATGGATAAGCAGAAAATCATCGCCTTCTTCGACCGCCTGGCCGACCGCTGGGATGAGGAGGCGGTGGAAAATCCGGCCATCATCAATGCCATCCTCGACCATGCCGCCATCGAGGAAGGGGTAACGGTGCTCGACGTGGCTTGCGGGACGGGCATCCTCTTCCCCTATTACCTGGAGCGCAAGGTGGCCAGGGTAACCGGCGTAGACATCTCTCCCCGGATGATCGCCCGGGCCAGGGAGAAGTTTTCCGACCCCCGCATCGAGCTGGTGAACGCCGACGTGGAAGAGGCGCTTTTCCCTCGCCCCTTTGATCGCTGCGTGGTCTACAACTCCTTCCCCCACTTTAGCCGCCCGGCCCGCCTGATCGCCGTGCTGGCCCGGCAGCTTGCCCCCAGCGGCAGGCTGACCATAGCACACGGCGAGAGCCGCGCCAAGATCGACGAGCGCCACCGGAACCATGCCTCCGAAGTATCGCGTCCGCTTCTCCCGGAAGATGAGTTGGCCGCGCTGCTTGAACCGTACTTTGCCGTGGATGTAATCATCTCCAACGAGCAGATGTTCGTTGTTTCCGGGACAAAAAAGATACCGGCAGAGGTTAAAAGAGGGAATTCCTGAGCGGCAGCGAAGTATGGAAAATGTTAACTACTAATCATATTTACCGGGGAGGCGCGGGGCCATGGCACAGGTGAAGGCCAACGGCATTACCCTCGAGTATGAAGAGCAGGGCCATCGCCACCATCCGTCCATGCTCCTCATTATGGGCCTGGGCGGCCAGTTAATCGACTGGCCCGAGGAGTTCATCCGGGGGCTGGCTGAACGAGGCTTCCGGGTAATCTGTTTCGACAACCGCGACGCGGGGCTTTCGACGAAACTTGAAGGCGTGAAAAAACCGAACATTGCCCGGGTATTTCTCCTGGCGAGCATGGGCCTAAAGCCCAGGGTGCCTTACACCCTCGACGACATGGCCCTGGACACCGTGGGGCTGATGGATGCCCTGGGCATTGAGAGCACCCACGTAGTTGGCGTCTCCATGGGCGGCATGATTGCGCAGATTCTAGGGGCGAAGCACGGGGAGCGGGTGAAATCCCTTACCCTGATGATTACCTCCTCCGGCAACCCCCGCATGCCGGCGCCCAGGCCGCAGGTGCTGCAAAAGTTTATGCGGGTGCCCAAGAGCATGGATAAGGAAGAGTGGATTAAATACAACTTGGAGCTTTTAACCACCATCGGCAGCCCCGGGTTGGACCGGGAGAAGCTGGCCTTAGACGTGAGGAAGAGCATAGAGCGGTGCCTTTGCCCCGAAGGCACGCAGCGGCAGCTGGCAGCCATCCTGCAGAGCGGCAGCAGGGTGAAGCTGCTCCGGCGGATCGCTGTCCCCACCCTGGTCATCAGCGGGGCGGAAGATCCCCTCCTGCCGTACCAGTGCGGCCGGGACATTGCCGACCATATCCCGGGAGCCCGCTTCGAGCTCATCGAGGGCATGGGGCACGACATTCCCGAGCGGCACATCCCCCGGCTGATTGAGCTCATCGCCGGGCACGCCGCGGCCGCGGAAGCTTAAAGAAGGGAGTGATGCGCCGGTGAAACTGAGAGTCTGGGCCGAATTCATTACCCCACGGGAAGCGGCGGATCCCGCGGTGGTTGCGCTGCTGCGGCGCTACCAGGCCCATCCCTGCCTGGCCGTCCCCCACGGCAAGCTTGGCGAAGACTACGCCCGCTTCGTGCGGGCATACGGCGAAGCCGGCCTGGAACCGGCCCTGTGGCCGACCTTAAGCGACGAATCCGGGTACTGGCCCAACGAGCGAAATGCCGCCGAATTTTTCCAGTACGTGCGCCGGATTTTTGAGTGGGCGGATGAGGAAAAGCTGAGCATACCCTGGCTGGTGGTGGACCTGGAAACCCCCCTCTACCAGTGGCAGGAAATCGACGGGGCAAAGGGCTTAAAAAAAGCGCGGACGGCCCTGCGGGTGTTCCGCTCCAACCGCAACCGGGAGCGGTTCGCGGAAGCGGTGCAAATCTACCGGGAGCTGCAGGCCTTCGTCAACAGCCGCGGCTGCCGCACCCTGGTGCCGGTGATGCCCTTTATCGAGCTGGACCTGCGGCAGCAGGCCACCAAGCTGCAGGACTACCTGGAAGCTCCGGTCACCCCCATCCCGTGGGACGTGGTCACGGTGATGCAGTACAACTCTCTCTTTTCCGGCATGTCCAAGGGGCTGCTAAGGCTCAAGGAAGCCCCCTACTACCTCTACCTGCTCTGCCGGAACATGAAAGAGCACTTTGGCGGACGCGCGGCCCTCTCCGTGGGCTTGACCTCCACGGGCAAGCTGGGAAACGAGCCCTACTACAGGCACCCTGAAGAGATGCAGCCCGATATCGCCGCGGGGCTGGCCGCCGGCATAGACGACATCGCCGTCTTCTGCCTCGAGGGAATTCTCAAGCACGACCGCCCCGAATCCTGGTTCGAGATGATCCGCGGCACCGCACCCGCCGTCCCCCCGCGCTCCCGCAGGGTGGAGCGGCTCCGGAAGCTGGGCCGCCTGCTCTACCGGCTGGCCAGGTAAGACGCGTTTACCTGCCCCTTTACAAATCATGCTATAATCAGAGAAAGTAACCCAATCGAGGCATGAAATGCGGTTAATCCTGGATAACATCGAAAAGAGCTTTGGCGACAAGAAGGTCCTCAAGGGCGCCAGCTATACCTTTACCCGGGGAAAAATATACGGCCTCCTGGGCCGAAACGGCGCCGGAAAAACAACGCTTTTCCACTGCATCCGCGGGGACCTGGCATACGAATCCGGCTCCATTACCTTCCAAGACGGGGCCGACGGGAAGAGCGCAGGGAAGCTGGAAGAACAGGTGGGGCTTGTCTATACCGAACCGCTGCTGCCGGAGTTTTTAACCGGGCACGAGTTCTTGAAATTCTTCATCACCGCCAATCGCAAGAGAATAAAAAACCCCCGCCCCATCGAGGAATACTTTGAGATGGTTAAATTTGCCGATGACGACAGGCACAGGCTGATCAAGGGCTACTCCCATGGCATGAAAAATAAAATTCAGTTGCTCACGGTGCTCATCACCAGGCCGCCCATTATCCTCCTGGACGAGCCGCTGACCTCCTTTGACGTAGTGGCAGCCCTGGAGATTAAGCAGCTTCTAAAGGCAATCAAGGCCGAGCATATCATCATCTTCTCCACGCATGTGCTGCAGCTGGCGGTAGATCTCTGCGATGAAATCGTCATGCTGCATAACGGCAAGCTCAGGGGGATCGAACCTGACCTTTTAGGCAAGCCCGGATTCGAGGAAAATATTACCAGGATGCTAACGGAGAAAGAAAGTGCTTAGAGCCCTCTCTCTAACAACATGGGTGGCCTTCGCCCTATCTTGCAATTACTTTATCTATGTGTTGAAGAAGCTTCCCTGGCTGAGGAAGAAAATCCCCGATACTGCCTATCAAATTTCCACCTTCAAAGCAGTTCTCTCCATACTGTTGGGGTTGGCCAAGGTGCTGTTGGGGTTTTTGGGCGCCGCCATCGCCCTGGCCGTCTTTATTTTCGGCCCCATGTATCTGCTGGAGCAAAATTTCATGAACAGCCGGCTCTTTTACCACTATTTCTTTTTCATCTATCTCCTGGCGGCTCCCCTGGTCAATAATATAATCTTTCAAACCCGGGATGTTGTCGCCTACACCATGGTTCACCTGCTGCAGCTTGATGG
This sequence comes from Bacillota bacterium, assembly GCA_012800855.1. Taxonomy (GTDB): domain Bacteria; phylum Bacillota; class Dethiobacteria; order DTU022; family DTU022; genus JAAZIN01. The sequence goes on along the minus strand of JAAZIN010000021.1, from coordinate 5,399 downwards.
GCGGGACTTTCTTATTTCCAAGGTCATATTCAACCTGGGGATAAAGGCTCTTCGCTACCTGCTCATTTTCCTGTTTCTCAGCCTGTTTTTAAATATCTCCGCCCTGGAGGGTTTCATGCTCGCGGGATATATCCTCTTTGCCGCCCTAACCTGGGAGTGGCTCATCCTGGAGACCTTCAAAAAATATAGGATCAACCCCTACGATAAACCAGGTATTGTCTTTCTCTTGAGCCTCCTGCTTTTAGCTATTTGCTACCTGCTTCCATACCGGAGCCTCGTCCTGAACTTGCAGCCCCTTCTCACCAATGGCTTTTTCTTTGCCCTGGCGGCCCTGCTGGCAGGCTACTCCTTCTGGCGGCTCCACAGCTTTGACGGCTACCGCGCCTTAACGAAGGAAACAATCAGCCGCGACCGGATGCTGGGGATAGAGGATTCGCTTAAGAACGCGGCCTTTGCCGATGTGAACCTGGCGGAAGAAAAGCTGGCCCGGGAAGAAGCAGACGGCGCCGCCGAATTGGAAGGATACGCCCTCTTCAACCACCTCTTCTTTGCCCGGCACCGGCGCATAATCATGAAACCGGTGCAGACCAAGGTCGTGATCATAGCGGTGCTCGCCCTGCTGGGCTGGGCCTTCTTGCTATTTAAGCCCGCCTACAAGGTTCCTGTTCGGGAAAATCTCCTCTCCCTTTCCCCTTATTTAATCTTTGTCATGTTCATGCTCTCCTCCGGGGAGAGATTTAACCGGGCCCTCTTCTTCAACTGCGACCGCTACATGCTTAAAGAATTGTATTACAAGGAAAGAAAAGCCCTTCTTGAGAACTTCACCATAAGGCTCAAAAAAAGCATCAGCCTGAACCTAAGGCCGGCGGCGGCTGTAGCCATTTTACTTCTGGGAACAGGGCTCATCACCGGCATGGGCGGCGCCATCATCCGCCTCCTGCCCATGATGGCGACCATATTTTCCCTGTCGCTCTTTTTCTCGACACATTATTTGTTTATCTACTACATGCTACAGCCCTACACCGTCGATTTGGTGCAAAAAAGCCCGCTCTACTCCCTGGCAAATATAGTGATGTACGCCCTCAGCTACGGCTCCATTCATATCAAGACCAGCTCGGTGGCATTCACCTTTGCCGTTATCCTCTTCACCCTGGCCTACACGGCGATGGCCATTGCTTTAACTTACAAGCTGGCTCCCAAAACCTTCAAGTTAAGATGAGCTGGCAAATTATCGATGGATTCACATACTGAGTCTTGTACGGGGCAGGGATAAATATTGAATTGAATAAACATGCCATAAAATTGCTACGATTGATTTGGGGAAAAGAAGATTTTAAACTGAGGTTTCTGGTATTTACATCCATGATTAACAAAATGGCAAATGCGCTAAATCAAATTGAACTAAAATGGAAAACTTATCCTCATACTAAGGAGGGTTTTATATGGTCTTTAATCATATGTTTGATCGAAAGAAATTATGCCGCCGGTGATAAAAGACTATGAACCTTACTTTGAAGCCAATGAAGGTAAAATTTCTAAAAACAAGCTGTATGACATATCCACAGTAATCAATGAATCGGAGCTGCAAAAAGAAAACGCGACTATTCAAATGATAGAGTTAATGACGTTAAAAGAATACGTTCAACATATAAGCGGTGAAGAACTTTCCTCTTACCACAAATATCTCCCGGACGACTTTTCTGGGTAGTTCAGATATACTACCCTGAGGGCTACCACACCAGGCCCGGGCTCATTAAAAATGCCGTAGTAACAGGCCTGTATGATGCTGAGACCGGGATGTACCTGGGTTCCCATGTCAAAAGCAAAAACAAGTAGCCATAATAACGACCGGTGTTCACCTCTGCCGCTATGGCTCTTCAACCTGGCCTTATACGGCGGTGGTCATTGTCTTAACCAAAAACCTTCAGGTTAGGATAACTCGTGCAATCCCTTAGCAGCCGGGGTAGCGGCACCGCCAGGCTTCGTCATCCCGGTAGCGGGTAAGCAGGTCATCCGCCAGCTCTAGGAGGACCTCCTTCAATTCCACCTGCTCCACCCAGTCCGTGGGAATCCCGCTCAATCCCAAATAGACCCCCAGGATGTTGCCGGCAATGGCCCCGGTGCTGTCGCTGTCGCCGTCGTGGTTCACGGCGGCAATGAGCGCCTTCCGGAAATCGTCCCGGTGTTTCAGCGCGCAGTAAACCGCTATGGCCAGCGCCTCCTCGCCGACCCAGCCCTCGCCAAGCCTGGCGATGGCCTCGGCATCTCCAAGGCTGTCCACACGCGCCAGCTCCACCGCCTTGGCCAGGGCGGCGCTGCATTCCTCGTGGTTCTCGTAACCCGCCAGCTCGGCCAAGGCCTCCTCAACGGCGCTCTCCAGCTCCCGCCCCTCGATGATGGACGCCACCAGGTAGGCCAGGGCCCCGGCAGAAAGGTAGCCCGAGGGATGGCCGTGGGTCAGGGCGGCAATCTCCGCCCCCGTGCGGAAAGCATCTTCTTTCCGGCAGAACAGCCCCACCGGCGCCACCCGCATCACCCCGCCGCAGCCCTTGCTGTTGTTGATGGGACTTTCCATGCTGCCCTGGCGGCCGCTCAAAAGAGCAGAAATGCAGGTGTTACCGGGAGCCCGCGGGGCGTGGAGCTCTTTTACGCCCAGCAGCCAGCCGTCGTAGATCCCCTCGTATTCTTCCTTTCGAGGATAGCCTTGGGTCAGCAGCCAGCGCTGGTAGGCATGGAAAACCACCGAGGGTAGGTGACAGATGCCCTTGTTTACCCCCCTGGCTTCGGCCCGCAGAAGCCCCTCCGCGGTAAAGACGGTCATCTGGGTGTCGTCGGTAATTTCGGCCTTTCCGGAGGGGGCTAGTATTAGATCCCGGATGCCGCCCTCGCCGAAGCGCTGCACGATCTCGTCAAGCTTCATGAATTCCACGGGCCAGCCCAGGGCGTCGCCGATGGCTCCTCCCAGGAGGCATCCCCTGAAGTGCTCCTGGTCCCTTTTCATACTCGTCCTCCCCTCCTCTTTTTCAATTATACCTGGATGTGGGACAACAGGGACATATCTTTTTGTCCCCCTTTGCAGGGGTGATGAAACCACGTCCCCAATTCATGCATCCTTGCGTTGGCTTTTAGGTTAACTCCATATCGTACTGTTTTTAATATTTATTGCATTTTATCGTACGATCATGTTACATAATCGTACGGGGAGGGCGATTTAAATGGACGATAACACCAAGGTAATTACCGCTACCGAGCTCAAGGCCAACCTGGGCCGTTACCTTGATTCTCCCCTCCTCCCTCCCCCGATTATTTTTCCCTTCAATTATTCCAATAAATAGAAATGCCCTTCATGCGTCAGGAGAACCGTCTCCCGATATATTGCTTTCTGTTTCTTTTAATTCTACTGAAATTTATGTATAATTATGGATAATATGAGGCGTGAACACATACAAATGCGAATGCGAATTGATCTGCATGTCCATACTGCCTACTCCGACGACGCCTACGGTGAACCGGAAGAGGTATTGGCCGCCGCCGTCAAGGCCGGCCTGGACGGATTGGCCATAACCGAACATGGCAATTACGAGAAAAGCGAGATCTTTCTAAAGCTGGCCCCTCGCTTCAACCTGGCGGTTTTTGTCGGGGCCGAGGTGGCCACCCGCTCCGGCCACCTGCTCGTCTTCAGCGATGATATAGGCCGCTGGAACCGTTTTAAAGGTGAAAACAATGATGCTCAGGAAGTTATCGACGCAGTAAACAGCGCCGGCGGAGCGGTGGTGGCGGCCCATCCTTACCGCGTCGGGCATGGCTGCGGCAGCGCTGCAAAATTAAGCGGCCTTGCCGCCATTGAAAGCTGCAATGGGGCCAACCAGTCATTTGAGGACCAACTGGCCTGGATGCTGGCGGAAAAGCTAAGCCTTCCATGCACCGGAGGCAGCGACGCTCACTTTACCGATGAAATCGGGCGCTGTTATACCCTGTTCACCGTTCCCGTGCGCACCATGTCCGATCTGGTGGCGGCGCTCAAGGCGGGACACTGCACCGCCGTTGACTGCCGGTAATACCGCCAGGATGCCCGGCAGCGTAGCTTCCAAATCCCCTTTAAAAAGGGGGGACTAAAATATTTATCCCTATGAATCAATAGATCAATTGCCAGGCACCAAGTCTAACTAAAGGAGTTGAATGAACTGTGGAAATTCTAAAGGCCATTGCTGTTCCCCGTCCCAACGGAAGTACCGAATTTTACCGGGTGGTCGATTACATTAAAAACTGGCTAATAAGCCGTAAACTGCCCCTGGAGAGCCACCATTTTCACATGCGGCCTTTTTTTTCGAGATTATCGCGCTGGCCATTATCCTCGCCACCCTTTTTTTCTGCTACCTGGCGTTCTTTCGTAAAAGCTGGCTGGCTAGTATGCCAGTTCTACTTTTGGGCCTGGTAATGTTGTTCGAGTCCAGCCTGGGGATCCCGGTGATCAGCAGTCTCATACAAAAAGATGGGGAAAACATCGTGGTCTCCTTTAGCCCGGAAACAGCCGAGCGGGAGCTTATTTTTTCCGCCCATTACGACTCCAAAACCCAGCCCCTTGATCACCGGCAGCGCGAACTAATATTCAAAATGATAATTCCCTCCGTAGCTGCGGGCATCCTTTTGGCCATTCTCTGGTGGGCAATTCACCTCCGGGGCAGCGGCCCCCCCAAAAGCATGGCCATACTGCTGAGAGGGATGCTGACTTTACTTTCGGCTTACTGGCTATTTCTGGCCTTTGTTTTCGGCGGAGGTTTCCTGCTTCGCCCCTCCCCGGGAGCTGTTGATAACGGTACGGCCGTTGCCGCCCTGATGCATTTCTCCCAAGAGCTCAAAGAGCTTCCCCTGGAGAAAACAGCCGTCACCATCGTCCTTTTTGCCGCCGAGGAGCTGAATATGCAGGGATCCCTGGCCTATGTCCGGGACCGTATCCGGAAGGAAGAGCCCAAGTGCTACAATATCAACCTGGAGCTGGTCTGCCAGGCGGGAGACTATGTTTACTGGCCAGAGGATGGAGTCTTCACCAAACGCTACGCTACCAGCGCTGTGCTGAACAATTTGCTGGATCAGGCAGTAGTGAAAATCACGGGGCAGAAGCTAAAGCCCCTCGAGGGTGATTTTACCACAATCAGCGACGGAGGCTCGTTCCTGGCTGCCGGCATTCCTTCCACTACCCTGAGCAATGCGGGCTCCCCTGAAATGGGCTTCAGTTTCTTTCATTCCCACCGGGACAACATGGATCGGGTCGTGCCTGAAAAGCTTGACGAACTGGTACAGATACTTAAAGAATTTACCCTGCTTTTCGAAAAGACCCCCGACTTAGTTAATTAGGTGCCAGGCACCAAGTTAACTAACTAAAAGGGCGGGCACAAGGC
>JAAZIN010000154.1 GCA_012800855.1 Bacillota bacterium | reverse complement strand
AGCCTCACCTGCCTTTACTAAATTTTATGCCGACCTTGTTGGTCTCGGCTAGTTTTAGGACAAAACATGAGATGAAAAAAATTTTATGCGGGGTCTTGACACGCACTACCATATCAGGGGCGGGGCACCGCCCCGCCCGCCCGCAAGGGAAATAGTGTAGGGGCCGGGCACCGCCCCGCCCGCTCGCTCTGGAGGTAACATCATGCCCGAACTGCCCGAAGTAGAGGTCATCCGGCGGGAGCTGGCCCCGCTTGTTTGCGGCAAGGAATTTGCCGCCCCGGTGATTCATTTCCCCGGGGTGGTGCATTACCCCGCCCTCGAACTTTTCCGCCGCCTCCTGCCGGGGCGCTTCATCGGAGAGCTGGGGCGCCGGGGCAAGTACCTCCTTTTCCTGCTCGACAGGGGGATGCTGCTGGCGCACCTGCGGATGACCGGGCGCCTCATCTACCGCCCCGCCGGCGCCGCCGGGGATTTGCCGCTGCCCCCCCGGCACCTGCGCCTGGAGCTGCCCTTTGCCGATGGCGGGGCCCTCTATTTTTATGACTCGCGCAAATTCGGCGGCTTCTGGCTGCTTGAGCATCCCGGCGAGTGGGAAGGCGCCGGGCTGCCCTCCCTGGGCCCCGACATCTGGGAGGAGGTTGACGAGGCCTCCTTCCTGGCCCTGCTACAGGCGCGCCCACGCGCCCGCATCAAGCCCCTGCTCCTGGACCAGGGCTTCGTTGCCGGAATGGGAAACATCTACACCGACGAGAGCCTTTTTCGCAGCGGCATCCATCCCTGCCGCCGCGTTTCTTCTCTAACCGAAGAGGAGAGGCGCCGTCTTTACCGGGCCATCCGCGAAGTTCTCGCCGAGGGAATTGCCTGCGGCGGAACCACCACCCGCGACTATCTCGATGCTCGCGGCGCGGCGGGCTCCTTCCAGGAGCGGCTGGCCGTGTACGGCTGCAAGGGAGAGCCCTGCCCCTGCTGCGGCCGCCCCGTGGAGCGCACCGTCACCGCCGGGCGCGGCACCTACTTCTGTCCCCACTGCCAGTCCTGAAAGAAGTTGCCTCCCCGCCCTTGGATCCGTTGAAGAATGTCCGCCTGCCGCTCGTTCACGCCTTCCTCTCCAGGCTCATATGATGGAAGAGTGACAGGAAAAAGGGGAGGCGGGCCGTGGAATGGAATGGGGGAGGCCCCTGCTGCTGGCGCTGGCGGTAAGCGTTGACGGTTTCACCGTGGGCTTCTCCTGCGGCCTGCGCAAATTGATCATCCCCTTGCCCTCCCTGCTGGTAATCTGCCTCCTCTCGGCCGGGGCCATTGCTTCCTCCATGCTCGCCGGCAGCGCGCTGCAGTGCCTGCTGCCGCTGCGCCTCCTCTCTGCCCTGGGCCGGGCTCTCTTAATCCTTTTGGGAATTACGGTGATGCGGCAACATGGATTGAAAAGGGGGAGCGCGGCGGCGCCAGTCCAGGAACGGGGGGAGGAGAAGGCGGCAGAAGGGCACCTCTCCCGCCCCAAAAAGCTGGCCTCCCTGTTGCAGCGGCCCGAGGAGGCGGACCGGGATCGCTCGGGGACCTTGAGCGCCGGGGAGGCGCTGCTGCTGGGCTCGGCCCTGGCCGCGGACGCCCTCGCCGCCGGCTTCGGCGCCGCTCTCATCGGCCTGCCGCTTCCGCCCACCGTAGCTGCAGTGGGGCTGGCCAAACTGCTTCTCGTGCCCCTTGGCGCCGCCCTGGGCCGGGCAGCCCGGAGGGCGGCCCCGCGTCATCTTCCCGCGCTCAGTGGCGCCCTCCTCGTCATTATTGGTATAATTAATTCATTCTAGAATAAGAAAATAAGGGCGAAGCGATGATCATCATCGGTTTGACCGGGGGCATTGCCTCTGGCAAGAGCACCGTGGCGTGCATGCTGGAAGAGAAGGGCGCCGTGATCATTGATGCCGACCGCGTGGCCCGGGAGGTGGTGCTTCCCGGGAAGCCGGCCTGGCGGGAGATCCGGGATTGGCTGGGCCCGTCCATCCTTGGCCCCGGCGGGGCCATTGACCGGGCCCGCCTGGGCAAGCTGGTCTTCTCCGATGCGGCGGCGCGGGAGAAGCTTAACCGCATTGTCCACCCGCGGGTCATGGAGATATTCGTTGCCCGCACGGAGGAGATCCGCAGCTGCTGCCCCGAAGCGGTGGTCGTCTACGACGTGCCGCTTTTAATCGAGGCCGGGATGCAGCGGATGGTGGACCTGGTAGTGCTGGTCTATGCCCGCGAGGAGATCCAACTGTCCCGCCTGCAGCGCCGGGACAACCTTTCGGCGGAGGAGGCCCTTGCCCGGCTGCGGGCGCAGATGCCCCTGGAGGAGAAGAGGGCCTATGCCGACGTGATTATCGACAACAGCGGCAGCCTTGAAGAAACCTGCCGCCAGGTGGAGGCTTTTTGGGAGGATCTGCAGCTTCGCTCCGGCAGGCCTTCATGACAGGCGGGCAAGGATGGTGAAACGAGCCCTGCAGCGGCTATTCTACCTGGCAGCTTTTATCCTTCTTTTTGGGCTGACCTGCAGCCTTCTCTCCAGCCCCAGGCTGGAAAAGCTTTTCTACCCCTTCCATTACCGGGAGGAGATTTTAGCCGCGGCGGCGGAACAGCAGATCGACCCCCTGCTCATTGCCGCGGTGATCCAGGCGGAAAGCGGCTTTCGTGAAGATGCCGTCTCTGCGGAGGGAGCGCGCGGGCTGATGCAGCTGCTGCCCTCCACGGCCAGGTGGATCGCGGAAAGGAGGGGGGAGAGCGACTTCCACCCCGACAAGCTTTTTGACCCCCGCTACAACATTGCCGCCGGCAGCTGGTACCTGGCCGATCTGCTGCGCCAGTTCCACGGCAGCAAGGTCATCGCCCTCGCCGCCTACAACGGGGGGCGGGGCCGCGTGCAGCGCTGGCTGGAAGAGGAGATCTGGGACGGCAGCGAGGCCGGCCTGGAGCAGATTCCCTTCAGCGAAACCCGCGCTTTTGTGCGGCGCGTCCTGGACAATTACCGCCGCTACCGCCGCCTGTACGGAAAAATGGAATAGCGGCGGCACCGTGCCGTGACAACGCGAAGCGATCTGCTATAATAGGAAGCAGTATCTGTTTTGCAAACCGAGTTGTTGCTTTTTTTGGGGGGATTAAACAATGTATCGGGTAACCTTAATCCGCGGCGACGGCATCGGCCCCGAGATTGTCGCCGCTGCCCTTGAAGTAGTGGAGGCTACGGGGGTAAAGATCGAGTGGGAGGAAACTGTCGCCGGAGAGGAAGCGGTTGAAAAATTCGGCGATCCCCTTCCGGAGGAGGCCGTGGCCTCGCTGCGCAAAAACAAGGTCGGCCTGAAGGGGCCGCTGACCACGCAGGTGGGAACGGGCTACCGCAGCCTCAATGTGGCCATGCGCCAGAAGCTCGATCTCTATGCCAACCTGCGCTTGGCCAAAAGCTACCCGCGGGTAAATTCGCCGTACAAGGACATTGACCTGGTGGTGGTGCGGGAAAATACCGAGGGGCTTTACAGCGGCGTGGAGCACATGGTCGGCCCCGATGCCGCGGAAAGCATAAAAATTATCACCCGCCGCGCCTCGGAGCGCATCGTTCGCTTTGCCTTTGAATACGCCAGGCGGAACGGGCGCCGCAAGGTTACGGCGGTGCACAAGGCCAACATCCTGAAATTAAGCGACGGCCTCTTCCTGGAGGCAGCCCGCACGGTGGCGGAGCGGTATCCCGATATCGAATACGAGGAGAAGATCGTGGACAACATGGCCATGCAGCTGGTGCAGAAGCCCCACATCTATGATGTCATGGTCATGCCCAACCTCTACGGGGATATTCTCTCGGACCTCTGCGCCGGCCTGGTGGGGGGGCTGGGGATGACCCCCTCGGGCAATATCGGCGAAGAGGTGGCCCTCTTTGAACCCGTTCACGGCAGTGCCCCGAAGTACAAGGGGCTGGACAGGGCCAACCCCGTGGCCATGATCTTAACGGCGAAGCTCATGCTGCAGCACCTGGGAGAAGAGGAGGCGGCGCAGCGGATCGAGCGCGCCGTGACGGAGGTGCTCCGCGAGGGGAAGGTGGTCACGCCCGACCTGAACGGCACCGCCGGGACCGCCGCCATGGGCCGGGCCATTGCTGAAAAAGTAGCCGCCCTTAAATAGAGGCCAGACCAACAGGATCACCCAGCCTTACCGGCGGGCGGGCGTGGAAGCCCGCCCCTGCGATTGCATCCAAAATGGGACAACAGGGACGTACCTTTTTGTCCCATATTTAATCCCCGGATGCCTTTTCAGGGTATCGTTTGTAGAGGCCGGGCATGCCCGGCCCGGTGTAGACATAATGGTAGTGCTGGCCTCGCTTTGCAATGACGTGGGTTATAATGGGAAAACCATTAAAGAGCCACATACAAAGGAGGCCAGTACAATGGATTATACCACGTTTGTAGGGATGGATGT
>JAAZIN010000153.1 GCA_012800855.1 Bacillota bacterium | reverse complement strand
CCCGCTTTAACAAGAGCCTCAGATGCGCTTCTGCAGGCGCTTCCACCACTCCGTGAGAGCGGCGCGGAGCTCGCCGGCAGGCAGGCGCAGTTCCCTGCCGGCAAAGACAAGCAGGGGTCCACCCTGCTGGTCAAGGTGAAAGGAAAAAACATCGTCCCTGCATTCGCGGGCCAGCAGCCCGGCCATGCCCAGCTCCACCAGGTTCAGGCCGCCGTAGAGCAGGGCGGCGGTCAAAAGCAAAAACAGCATCAGCGAGGCAAGTTCACGCATCCCATTCTACTCCCGCTTCCGGCAAACAGTTACTCACAATTAACATTTACGGGAAGGGTTTAGAATATTCAATCCTGCATAAAAAAGAGGTAGTAGGTGCGGGCAATGGCCTCGGCCAGGTAGGGAAGGGAAAGAAGGGCCTCATCGACGCTGTTTTCGTGGCCGCCCACTTCCACGAGGATGGCATAGGGATGGAGGTCCTGGTTGTAAACAAAATCCTGCTGGAGGATGCCCCGGGAGAGTCCGGGGGCCACCGCTTCCAGTTCATACTGCAGCCGCATGACAAACTCCAGGTTCTTCTCCGCGTGGGGGTTGCCCGTGCCGTGAACGAGGAGGATGGCCGCCATCTCCTTCCCCCCCAGGATGGCCGTCGTCTTGGCCCGGGCCACGCCGTCACGGTGCAGGTCAATGACCAGCTGGATGCCGCTGTTTTCGGCAAGGATCTTCTCAATCTCCGGGCGAGCCTTGCTGTAGGCAAAGCGCCGCGGCACGTCGTAGACCCCGCGGTGATGAAGCACCTGCAGGCCGTACTTCTCCTCCAGCAGCCGCGCCAGCTCTTCCCCCACCGCCACCACGGAGCGCCCGGCGGGAGCTGCTTTCCCGGAGACGGCCCGGTACGACTCGCTGGCATGGGTGTGATAAAGCAGGATGGGCGCCTCGCCGTAGCCGGGAAGGGGAAAGGGGTAGGCGGATTCTCCCCAGGGAGGCGGGGAAGGGAAGCCGGGAGAGGAAGGCTCCGGCTCCTTCCCGCCGGGTGCAGCTGAAGAGGGCGGTATGAGCGCCGGCATGGAGACGCCCTTCCCCAGGCCCAGTTCCAGGTCCAGCACCGAGGAGGGGTCGGAGGGATCAATGCCGGTGAGGGAGCGCATCGCCCTGCAGAGGGCGGCGTAAATCTCATCGCCGTAGGAGGCGGCGGGCGGCTCCAGGCCGGGGATTTCATGTCCCAGGAGGCGCTGCAAAAAGTGCACGAGAGGGCTCTCCGCGGCCTCTTCGCCCGCCGGCCCGCCGGGCTGCCGCGGCGGCTCGGCGGCGGGAGAGCGAAGTAGGCTGCTGTAAAGCAGCAACAGCAGCAGCAGGAGCAGGGCGGCGGCAAAAGCCTTTCGCTGCCGCGCCAAGAGCGGGTACTTGGCCTGCCGCTGTCGGCGGCCGCTGCGGAAAAAGGCCTCCCTCCGGCTGCGCTTTTTCCGCCGCCGGGCTTTCCATGAATTCGCCTTCCCGTACAACCATTCTCCCCCACCGGCAGTAGAGTAGTAAAATATATTGCCAGGGGGGAGAATTTATGCGCCCGTCCAGGGGCAGGCCTCTCAGGACTGCGCTTCCTCCTCTTTTTTCTTCTCCAGGTAGCGCTTAATGGCATCCTTCAGCGCGTCAGCGGCCAGGTTGGAGCAGTGCATCTTTAGGGGGGGCAGCCCGCCAAGCTCTTCGGCGACATCCTTGTTGGTAATGCGCTGCGCCTCTTCCAGGGTCTTTCCCTTGACCAGCTCGGTGAGCACGCTGCTGCTGGCAATGGCTGCGCCGCAGCCGAAAGTCTGGAATTTTATATCAGCGATCCTGTCCCCGTCGATTTTTAAGTAGATCTTCATAATATCGCCGCACTTGAAGTTGCCGGCCTCGCCCACAACATCGGCGTCCGGCATCTCCCCGGCATTGCGCGGATTGGTAAAATGCTCGATGACCTTCTCATTATACATGGAACCAGTGCCTCCTTTACTTAATGTTGCCGGGGGTAAAGCGCCGACATCCGGCGCAGCCTCTCCACGAGCGGCCCAATTACCGCCAGCAGATAGTCTACGTCGGCATCGCTGCTCCCCCTGCCCAGGGTTAGCCGCAGGGAACCGCGGGCCAGCTGATCTTCCACCCCCATGGCCAGCAGCACATGCGAGGGTTCCAGGGAGCTGGAGCTGCAGGCCGAACCGCTGGAGGCGGCGATTCCCTCCAGGTCCAGCCCCAGCAACAGCGCTTCACCCTCGATATAATTGAAGCTCACATTGACGTTGCCGGGCAGGCGGGACGTGGGATGCCCGTTGAGAACTACCTCGTCTATCTTGAGAAGGCCGTCGATAAGGCGCTCGCGCAGCTCCTGCAGCCGCCTGCTTTTTTCGGGCATCTCCTCCACGGCCAGCTCCAGGGCCCGTGCCAGGCCGACAATGCCGGCCACGTTCTCGGTGCCCGGCCGCAGCTTGCGCTCCTGGCCGCCGCCCTGGTAAAGAGGCGCCAGGTAGACGCCCTTGCGCACGTAGAGGGCGCCCACCCCCTTGGGGCCGTTAAACTTGTGCGCGGAGAGGGAAAGAAGGTCAATGTTCATCTCGCGCACGTTCATAGGAATCTGTCCCACCGCCTGGACGGCGTCAGTGTGAAAGAGGATGCCGTGCTCTCGGGCCAGCGCCCCGATCTCGGCCACCGGTTCAATGGTACCCACCTCGTTGTTGGCCGTCATGACGGAGATGAGAAAAGTATCCGGGGTCAGCGCCCGCTTTACTTCTTCCACGCTGACCATGCCGTAGCGGTCCACCGGCAGAAAGGTGACCTGGAATCCTTCAGCGGCAAGCTCCTTGCAGACGTCAAGAACAGCGTGGTGCTCGATGGAGGAGGTGATGAGGTGCCTCTTGTGCTTCTGCCGCCGTGCCGCCCCCTTGATGGCAATATTGTTCGATTCCGTCCCCCCCGAGGTGAAGAAGATCTCATTGGGTTCGGCTCCCAGGGCCAGGGCCGTCTTTTCGCGGGCTTCATTGATCGCCGCCCGTGCCTCCCGGCCCGCGGAATGCAGGCTGGAAGGGTTGCCGTACTTATCCTGGAGATAGGGGAGCATGGCTTCAAGAACTTCTTCCCGCAGCGGGGTAGTAGCGGCATGATCCATGTAGACAAAGCGTTTGGTCAAGGTCGCAACCTCCTTGCGGTCCATTGATCTATTTAACCAATGGTTCCGGCTTTGATTCAATTAAATCATGGAGAGAGACGCTGTCGAGAACCTCGTTAATGCGATCTCTCAATTTTTCCCAAACATGGCGGGCCCGGCAAGCCTCGCCGCGGTGGCGGCATGGCTCCCGGCTACTGCCAGGATCATCAACCAGGCAGTTCACCGGGGCGATGGGCCCTTCCACGGCCCGGACGATATCGCCGATATTAATCTCATTGGGCGGGCGGGCCAGTAAATAGCCTCCCCTGGCTCCCCTCACGCTTTCCACCAGGCCGGCCTTGCGCAGGTCGGCAAAGATCTGTTCGAGAAACTGGTAGGAGATATCCTCGCTCCTGGCGATCTCCTTTAAAGAGAGAGGATCGAGGCCATCGTGAAGGGCAAGGGCGGCCATGGCCCTGACGCCGTATTCCACCCTGGCTGACAGCTTCATGAAATCCCCCCATGGTCAATTCTGACCAAATTACTCGGGATTATTCTCTAAAAAAATAGCTCCCTTCAAAAGGAAGAATAGCACCGCTTTTTGCCGCTGTCAAGACCTAAATTTACGATTCAAGGGGACGGCGGCTTTGACTCAAGCAAGTAAAAAGAATTCCTTAAAAGCAGCCCCTGGTGGGACAAAAAGGTACGTCCCCATGGTCCCAAGTTAGGGTTAAAAAGTGGGACAGAAAGGTACGTCCCTAGTGTCCCACTTTGTTCCATTGGGAGGGTATTATTTGACCCCGGCGGGGTTCTTCTGCTATAGTTTAGCGAAAAAGGAGGCTGGCGAAATGGCGGAGCACCTCACAGGAAAAATATTGAAGGCACACCTTCTCTCCGGCCGGCTG
>JAAZIN010000152.1 GCA_012800855.1 Bacillota bacterium | reverse complement strand
TCCTCCACCGTGAGGGAAAGGCTTTCAATGGAGAAGCGGAAGACCTCTCCGGGAGAGCCGGGCAACAGGCCCGCGAGGAGTGAATTCAAATCGCGGGTCAGCGAATCCGGTTTGATCAGGCTCTGCGGTTTCTCCGAGCGCAGGCGATGCAGGTTTTCGTAAAGGAGATTGTAGTACTGAGCCGCCCCGTCTGCCGCTTTCAAGGCCTTAAGCTGCTCCGCGTCGATTATCTCGGCGAAGAAGTGGTGGATGACGCCGAGGCGCTCCGGCGTGGCAAAATCCTCCACGGCCTTGTGTTCCACCAGGAAGCGGAACATGCTGTCATCGACAAAGCGGGCCGCCAGGCTGCGGGTGAGCATCTCGCCGGCCAGCAGCCCCCCGGCCGCGGCATGCTCGGAGATGCGCTCGTAATCAAGCCAGGTCGCGGGATCGGCTTTAAATTGATCCTCGTAGCCGCGGGGCGTGAAGATAAGGAAGGAGGCAAGGGCTCTCTTTATGTAGGGACCGGCGAATGAACGCAGGCCGCCCAGGAACCAATCGCCCAGCTTCTTCCCGTATTCGAGCAGGTTCCCTGCAACCGGCTTGGACCGCTCGTCAATTTCGATCCGGAAGCGCTCGATCCTCTCCCGATCTCCGGCCACCTCCAGCAAGACTTGCAGGATGATTTCACCTTCGCTGCTTTCGGCGGTAATTTTTTCCGGATCCTTGCCTCCCAGGTCCAGGTAGAAGCGGCGCAGCCGCTCTTCGCTTTTTAAAAGCTGCATGATCGCCGTCACCCGGGGATCCTCCGGCTCCGGAAACTCAATGCCGTCGGCAATGCCATTGAGCAGGGAATGGGCGATATTATAGCCCAGTTCATCGGAGTTGTCCTTGAGGTAGGAAGCTATGGCATCGAGCGGCAGGTTATCCACAATTTTGAACAATCCGCGGGTCAGCTCTTTAATATCGCTTTTTTTGATCAAGTCAGCCAGGGTTTCAAAGGGCAGTTCCAGGACAATATCGTTCAACAGCGACAGGAGATCGCCCCCGCCGGCCGAACCGCCCGAACCCAGGTCGGGCAAATCGAGGGGCAGGGCGTCGATCAATTTCATCAAGGCCTCTAAAACTTCTTCCGCCCTTCCCTCTACCAGGTCAAGCAGCTCCCCGGCCTGCATCTCGGCCAGCTTATCGCTGGCAACGGCGTTCACTACTTGGACAATTTCGCCGGCAAGCCCATGGTCGTCTTCGTCCGCCGGATCGCCGTAGAGAAGAAGATCCAGCAAGGCCATCAGTTCATCCTCAAGGCCGGCAGTGTAATCGCTTAAAACCTCGTTTACCACCGCCATGAGCTGCTCCTGGGCGGTGCCGGCAGACTGGGAAAGGGCTTCCATAATCGCGCCCAAATACGGCGACTCCTCGCCAAAGTATTTCTCCATGAGCGGCTGCAGATCGCCCCGCTCTATCTTCTTTTGTACAACCCAGCCGGCCACCTCGGCCCAGTAGTTAAGGAAGTCACTGACCTGGTCCTCAACTTGCGAGGCATCTATATCTGCCTCCATACATCCTCCCCCACCACCGCCTTCACCCGGCTCATCGAAGGGTCCGTGCTCGCTGTAATGGTCAATGGTCGAACTCAATTCTGCGCCGATCCCGGCCAGGACGGCGTCCAGGTCATCCTGGAGCAGCTCGAGCACGCTAAACAGCTCCGGGTATGCTCCCGTATATTCCTCCGTCTCCTCGGAATAGCCACCAAAATTGGTCAGCTCCGCCACCAGGATTTCCACCAGGTATTGCAGGGCATCCCGGTTCAAAACATCTTCAACCAGCCGGTCGGATATACCGGAAAGGGGACCCAGGAAAAGCTCCAGCAGTTCGTCCAGGGCCCGGCTGAAGTCCTCGTCCGCTTTCAGCCTCTCCACGAAGCGCTCATCCAGCCCCTGCAGGGTGGAGAGGATTTTATCGAGAGCTTC
>JAAZIN010000151.1 GCA_012800855.1 Bacillota bacterium | reverse complement strand
GTTTGAGGTTAGACATTATTAGCATTCAAGAGAATCTATGGGATAAACAGGTGAATTTTTGATAAACCGAAGGCCCAATAGGGCATGGAGCATGCTATTTCGAGCATGCTCCATGCCCGGCCCCTACGACTAAAATGACATCTCTGTCTCCTTCTATAAGGGGTAGTTCACATCCAATCTCTGACTTCCGGT
Organism: Bacillota bacterium; assembly: GCA_012800855.1. Classification (GTDB taxonomy): domain Bacteria; phylum Bacillota; class Dethiobacteria; order DTU022; family DTU022; genus JAAZIN01. Next base: position 5,871 of record JAAZIN010000151.1, on the reverse strand, counting down.
TTCTAAATCTGCCGGGCGGCGTCGAAGCCCTCCCGGATGGCCTCGGTGAGCTTGCGCGGGGCGGCGGCGTCGCCCACCAGGTAGAGCTGCTCCACCTTGCCCTGCAGCTGGTTGTAAATCTCATTCTCCGGCACCGCGCCCACGGCCACGACGACGGTGTCGGCGGGAAGCACAAGCCTTTCCGCCTCGCCGTCGGCTGCACTCTTTTTCTCGATGACAACACCCTCCCGGTTGACTTCCCTGGCGGCCGCTTCCGTGATCACCTTGACCCCGAGGCGGCGCAGGTTTTTCCGCACGATCCAGCGCGTGCTGACGCCCATGTCGCGGGCCAGCTTGGGCAGTGCTTCCACCAGGGTTACGTCGCGGGTGCCGCGGTTCAGCAGGCGCCGCAGCGTCTTCGGCTCCTCGGCCTCGTATTCCATGAGGAATTTCAGCGCCGCCGCGTCGAGGGTGCCCATGGAGGCGACGACCAGCGCCGTCTCGCAGCCCACCGAGCCGCCGCCAACAATGACAACGCGCCGGCCCGGGACAGCCGCTCCGCGCAGGATCTCCCTGGCGTCAAATACTTTCCCGGCGGCGTCCCCGGCAACGGGGAAAGGCGCCGGGGCCGGGCGCGAGCCCGTGGCGATGATGACGGCGTCGGCGCCAAAGGCGAGAATATCTTCAGCGGTGGCGGCGCGGTTGAGGACTAGCTCCACGCCGGCTGCGGCCAGCTCGTGGCGGTAAAAGTCGAGCAGGGTGATGAATTCCTCCTTTCCCGAGGGGCGGGCGGCGAGATGCAGCTGCCCGCCCAGGCGCGCCTCCTTCTCCCAGAGGGTGACGCGGTGCCCCCGCTGCGCCGCCGTGAGGGCCGCCTCCAGCCCCGCCGGGCCGCCGCCCACGACGAGCACCTTCTTCGAGCGGCGGGCCGGGCTGATCTCTACCTGGCCCTCCTGCCCGGCCATGGGGTTTACCGTGCAGTGCACCTCCTGCAGGGTAAAGACGGCGTCGAGGCAGCCCTGGTTGCAGGCAATGCAGCGGCGGATGGAAGCGGCCCTGCCTGCGGCGGCCTTAAGGGGCAGGTCGGGATCGGCGATGAGGGCGCGGCCCATGCAGACCATGTCGGCCCAGCCGTCGGCGAGAATTTGCTCCGCCACGGCGGGGTCGTTAATCCGGTTGGCGGCAATGACCGGAATGCTCACCTTTTCTTTCACTCCCCGGGCCAGGTAAGCAAAGGCGCCGCGGGGGAGATGGCCGGTGATCTGGGGAACGCGCGATTCATGCCAGCCCCCGGTGACGTTGAAGCAGTCGGCGCCGGCTTCTTCCAGCGCCGCAGCGAAGCGGGCCGCCTCGCTGTTGGTGCTTCCGCCGGGGATGAAATCATGCCCCGAAAGCCGGACCAGGATGGTGAAATCGTCTCCCACCCGCTCACGCACCCGCTTCACCACCTCCACTCCGAAGCGGCAGCGGTTTTCAAAGGATCCACCGTAGGCGTCATTCCGGCGGTTGGTCACGGGGGAGAGGAACTGGCAGATGAGGTAGCCGGCGCTGGCGATGATCTCCACGGCGTCGAAGCCGGCCTTCTTGGCGCGCAACGCCGCCGCGGCAAAACTCTCAATGGCCTTTTCGATGTCCTCCGCCGTCATTTCGCGGGGAGTTTCCCCGGTGAGCCCCGAGGTGACCGCCGAGGGAGCAAAGGGCTCCTCTTCGGTAAAGGCACGGTAGGCGTAGCCCCCGGCGTGGTAAAGCTGGGCCGCAACCCTGGCGCCGGCATCCTTGATGGCGGCGGCAAGCTCCCGCAGCCCGGGAATGTACTTGTCATCGTGCAGCCCGATCATCAGCGGCCCACCGCCGGCCCGGTCAATGCTGCAGCCCCCCACGATGATCAGGGCCGCCCCGCCGCGGGCCCTTCGTTCATAGTAGCGGATGAGCTTGTCGTTGACGAAGCCTCCAGGGGAATAATTATGGTGCAGCGCTGGCATGCAGATCCGGTTTTTCAGCTCCAGCCTGCCCACGCGAATGGGCTCAAAGAGCATGGCAATCGCCTCCCCGCAAGGATCAATTTAAAATATATTTTATTTCTTCAAAAATAAGAAAAGGCCTGCAGCTGCAGGAAAAAGAGGATGGGGGAAAGAAGTAGTCACCAAAAAACAATGGGAGGCGCCCGGCCGGGATGGCTGCAGAGCGCAGCGTCCAGCAAGATATACTGCTTTGCGACCTCGACGCCTTTTTCGCCTCGGTGGAGCAGCGCGACAACCCGCATTTGCGCGGGCTGCCCGTTATCGTGGGTGGCAGCCCCGCCACCCGCGGCGTGGTCTCCACCTGTTCATACGAGGCGCGCAGGTTCGGCGTCCGCTCGGCCATGCCTACAGCCAGGGCCCTGCAGCTATGCCCTGGAGCGGTGTTGCTGCCCTGCGACATGGAGCGCTACCGCCGCGTCTCGGAGCAGGTTTTCGCCATTTACAGCCGCTTTACCCCGGACATAGAGATTGTTTCCATCGATGAGGCCTACCTGGGCCTTCCTTCCGGCAAGGGGCTGGCGGCGGCCAGGGAGATACACCGCATGGTGCGCGAGGAGCTGGAGCTGCCGCTGACCATCGGCGTGTCGCGGAACAAGCTCCTGGCCAAAATTGCCTCGGAGATGGCCAAGCCCAACCGGGTGGGGACGCTCTGGCCGGAAGATGTTCCCACGCTGCTCTGGCCCCGCCCCGTGGAGCTGCTGCCCGGCCTGGGCCCGGTATCGGTGCAGAAATTAAAGGGGATTGGCATTGCCACTATCGGGCAGCTGGCCGCCACGCCCCTTGACCTGCTGCAGAAATACTTTGGCAGCAGCGCCTTGCTCATACAGCGCAGCGCCCGCGGCATCGATGAGCGGCCCCTGGAGACAGTGCACCGGGTCAAATCAATTTCTGAAGAGAAGACATTTCCCGAAGACCTGGCCGATGAAGAAGCCATCCAGGCCATTCTCATGGAGCAAGCTGAAAGCCTGGGCTACCGCCTGAGAGCAAGGGGATTGCTTGCTCGCACCGTCACCCTGAAACTGCGCTTTGCCGACTTCAGCACCATTACCCGCGATCGCACGCTGCCTGCGCCTACCGACAGCGACTTGGAGATCTATCAAACCGCCCGCGAGCTTTTTGCCCTGCACAAGGGGCGCCCGCCCTGGCGGCTGGTAGGGGTGCGGGTTGCCGGGCTGGGGGCGGGGCAGCAGCTGGCGCTCTTTGATTCATCCCGCTCCGCCAGGAAGGAAGAAGAGCTGGCGCTGGTGCGGGACCGCCTCCGTGAAAAATATGGCGATGCCGTTTTGCACCGTGCCCGGAGCCTCCTTAAGCCGCGGCGCAAAAAGTGAGCCTGGCTCAAGAAGACGGTGACCTTGAAACCCTGCCGGGCGAGCCTGCATGCTCGCCTCCTGGGTGAAGCGAAGGAAAACCCCACCACCCCCCGGCAAAACTGACTCCCATTTTGGGTGTGCCCCTCCGGCTGGAAAAGGGATAATTACCAGCCTTGTTCCTGTCTCAACATCTTTCCCCTTATGGCTGCCGGCTTCCAGCCTTCCACATGCGGAAGGATTTCACGCATTTAACTTGAATTTTTAACTAAGCAGATAATTATAAATATTTTATCGGAAAGCCCCTCGCCATCTTTGCGAAGGGCGGCGAGACAGGAGGCTGGACCGTGAAGGAAAACCCGCTTAATCTGCTGATGAGCCCGCGCTCCATTGCCACGGTGGGCGCGGGGAACAACCCCACGAAAATGGGGACAATCCAGGCCTTGAGCATTGTCAAGGACGGCTACCGCGGAAGGTTCTACCCCATTCATCCCACGGAGAAGGAGGTGCTGGGGCACAAGGCCTACCCGTCGGTATTTGATCTTCCCGAAGCGCCGGATCTGGCCATATTCATCGTGCCGGCAGCCCAGGTGATCAGCCTGATGGAAGATTTCGGCAAGATCGGGACGCGGCGAGCGGTGGTGATCACTGCCGGCTTCCGGGAAACGGGCCGGGAGGGGGAGGTGCTGGAGGAGAAGCTGAAAGAGAGCGCCCACCGCTACGGCATCCGCTTCCTGGGGCCCAACTGCATCGGCCTGCTCAACAGCGCCATCTCGCTCAACGTAACGGTCATGCCCCTGGAAGGCCCGCCGGGGCTGCTGGGGATGGCTTCGCAAAGCGGCACCTACGTAACGCAGACGCTCCCCTATCTTAAACGGAGGGGCATCCGCTTCAGCAAGGCCATTAGCCTGGGCAACGAGGCCGACATTGATATCTGCGACGCCCTGGCCTACCTGGGAGAGGATGAGCAGACAAAAGCCATCGCTCTCTACATCGAAGGCATCAAGGACCCGGCGCGCTTCCTGCGGATAGCCCGTGAAATCACGCTGCGCAAGCCGGTGATAGCCCAGTACGTGGGGGGCACCGAGGCCGGGGCGCGCGCCGGATCCAGCCATACCGGGGCCATGGCCGGCCCGGACTACCTCTACGAGGGGCTTTTCCAGCAGGCCGGGATTATCCGGGTTCATTCGGTGGAAGACCTCTACGGGCAGGGCTGGGCCCTGGCCACCCAGCCCCTCCTCAGGGGGAAGCGCATCGGCGTAATTACCAATTCGGGGGGGCCGGGCACGGCCATGTCCCACACCTGCAATGCCGGCGGGCTGGAGGTGCCCGTCTTTTCCGAGGAACTCCAGGAGAAGATCCGCCCCCATATCCCGCCCCACGGCGCCCGGGCCAACCCCGTGGACCTCACTTTTTTTCTCGATATCCAGGCCATCAGCCGGACCATCCCGGAGCTGGTCATGCAAAGCGACGAAGTTGACGGCATTGTCCTGCACGGGGCCATGGGCACCGGCTTCATGAACCAGATCTATACCCATGCCGGGGAGATGTTCGGCGTGTCGCGAGAGGAGTTCCTGGAGGCATTCCGGGAAGACACCAGCGCCGCCGTGGAGCTGCCGAAAAAGTACGGCATTCCCTTCCTCGTCTCCTCCTTCTTTGACGAGGACGACGATTACACCACCGCCTACCGGGAGCACGGCATCCCCGTCTACGATGCGCCGGAGAAAGCGGCCCGGGCCATGGTTGCCCTGTGGAAATATAGGCAGATCCGGGGGCGGCGCCTGGAGGCGGCGCCGCCCCTGCCGCCCGCCTCAAAGGAGGCGGCAGCGCTCATTGCCGGTGCGGTAGAGCGGGGGGCCCCCTTCCTCGATGAATATGCCTCCAAGAAGCTGCTTGCCGCCTACGGCATCCCCGTTGTTAACGAAGAGCTGGCCAATTCTGCTAAGGAGGCCGCCGAGGCCGCCGGGCGGCTTGGCTACCCGGTGGTCCTGAAGGGATGCTCGGAGGAGATCGCCCACAAGACGGGGCGAGGGCTGATCCACCTTAACCTGGGGGAAGAGGGCGCCGTGCGCCGCTCCTTCGAAGCCATCCGCCAGGCGGCGGGGAAGGAAATCCCCGTGCTGGTGGCGCGGATGGTCCGCGGCCAGCGCGAGCTTGTTGCCGGGGCCATCCGGCAGCCGGGCTTCGGCCCCTGCGTCATGTTTGGCCTCGGCGGCATCTTCACCGAGGCGTTGCGGGATACCGTCTTCCGGCTGGCTCCCCTTAGCCGGCTCGATGCGCTGGAGATGCTGGAGGGGATCAGGGCCAGGGAGCTGCTGGGCGAATTCAGGGGGATGCCCGCCGCGGATCGCCAAGCCCTGGCCGAGATCCTTCAAAAAGTGGGGAACCTGTTGCTGCTGCACCCCCAAATCCGGGAGATCGACCTCAACCCCATCATCATCGAAGGCTCACGCCCCGTAGTCGTCGACGCCCTGATCACATTTTAATTCCGGGCAGCAGCGCAAAAAAACGTAGACATAATGGTAGTGCTGGCCTCGCTTTGCAATGACGTGGGTTATAATGGG
>JAAZIN010000150.1 GCA_012800855.1 Bacillota bacterium | reverse complement strand
CATGAGCTGCCCCTACACGCTTTATGGGTTATCGGGTTTCGTAAAAGGCGTAGGGGCGGGCTTCCACGCCCGCCCGCCCTATGTGGAAGGAGGCACGCCCTGCCGGCATGGGGAGATCTGTCGCGGTAGATCATCGCGAAACTGTAGACAAAAAAATGGGCTGCCCCTTGGGTCAGCCCCGTTCACATTTCGGCAGGCAAAGAGAAAGAAAATCTACTCCGAAACTGCTTTAAAAACTGCCATGAGGAAGCGGTCGCCCTCCACGCGGAAGCTGTACTCCTCCTTGTCGGAAACAGGAACGCCATCTTCCAGCCAGCAGTCAAAGACATAGCCCGGATGGGGGACGGCCTTCAAGGTAACCTCGGCGCCGTAGGCGTAGCTGCCGCCGCCCTCCAAGCTGCCGCCTTCACCGGCCGCAGCAGTGATGGTGTATTCCTTTGGCCTGAAATGCGCCGTCAAAATGCGGTTGGCGTTTACCTGGATGGCCAGCACGGGATCCGTCCCCAGGACCGCTCCATTTTCCGTCCAGTTTACAAAGACATAGTGTTCCTGCGGAACGGCGGTAAGCTTCACTTCGCTGCCCTCCAGGTAGCGGCCTTCTGTTTTGACCTCGCCGCCCTCGTCAACCCATCCACCCTGGGCGGGATCAACGCGGAAGACCACGGTGAAATATTTCCGGTAGCCCGGCAAGTTGTGCACCGCCACCAGCGGCAGGGCCCTTGTGCGGGGCCAGATGGAACTCAAATCGGCCATCTTTAAATAGCCGGTGGTAAATTTGCCTATCTCCACGGTAATGCAGGGGATTTTCAAGTCATGGACCACCCATGCCGTGAGGTGGGAAGCGGGGTTCCCCGATTCCCGCTCCGGGGGGAAGGCCGTGTAGTTTGAGTATTCGCTCATGGCCTGGACTATTCGCCGATCCCTTTCCATGATACTGCTGCCGTGCAGGTGGTCTTGGAAGAAATACCAGTAGAAGCAGTTCCCCGACGAATGGTAGCTGAGAACCAGATCAAAGCCGCCCTGCCGGATCAAGCCGGCGACGGCCCTGCTCTCCGGCTCGCTTTCCGGACCCGGGCCGGGATATTCCTCGAACCAGGGCTTCCGGGGCGTCTTGGGGGCATTTTTATGCTTCTCCCAGCCCTTGGGCCCCGCCGAGTGCTGCCGGTTGAGGTCCACGCCGCGGATATTGGCTTTCCACCTGGTAAAATTATCGCTGGACCCCGGCTTCATGGCCAGCAGCTGGGCATGTTTTTCCACGGGAAAGGCGGCCAGGCCGAACTGCGCCAACGTAACCCCGTCGGGATTTTGCATGGGCACAAAGACCATGGTATATTGATCCAGCACTTCTCTGACGGGGTAGCCGTCCACGGTGCCGCCGCTGCCGTAGGCCTGGGCATAAGTCTCGATCGTCTTCACCAGCAACGCGCTGGTGAGCCATTCGCGGGCATGGCATGCCCCCACGATCAAGATTCTCCTCTCTCCCCGGCCCAGGGAGAGAGACCAGAGTTCGCGTCCCTCAACGGATTTGCCCACGCTGCCGAGCTTGATTAAATGGGGATATGCTTCCCTCAGCCAGTGCAGCCGCGCCATCATCTGCTCGTATGTATAAATTGACGAAGCCGGCAATGGGTAGACGCTGTGCAGCGGCAGAAGCCCTTTCGGAGCAGGCGCTGCATCTTTGGCCTCGCTTTCCTGGCCCTTTTCTTCTTCCGGCTCCTCCTCCCCCGCAGTTTCCTCGGGCGAAGCGGCAGGGTGGAGCCCGCCGGGAGACGGGCTGTGGCGAGGACTCCCGGAGCGGGAGTAAATTTCCCTTGCTTCAGGCCTGGAGCTGTCGCCGGCGTGAAAAGACTCCCCGCCGGGCCTGGGCAGGGCGGTAGCCATGAACAGAACAACCAGAATATAGGCCGCCACCAGTAAAGGCATTCTCCGGCGCTTCATCAGGCCTCCTCCCCCCATCTGTATATTTTCGACTATATCCAGCCTCTTCCCTTTAATTTCTGCAATTTGAAAGGGAGGTAAATTTTTACAAGAAGGGAACTGTCAGGAGCGGGAGCAAATCAAAGTGGGACAAAAAGGTACCTCCCAAGTGTCCCCAAAAAATAAAGTGGGACAAACAGGTACGTCCCTGCTGTCCCACAAGATATGCGGGCGGGCGTGGAAACCCGGCCCTACAGTTTTTCCCGGAAAAGGCGGTTGAGCTCCTGCGGGTCGGCGCGGCCCCGGGTCAGGGCCATGACCTTCCCCACCAGGAAGGCCAGCGCCTTCTCTTTCCCCTTGCGGTAGTTCTCCACGGCATCGGGGTTTTCGGCAATAACCTGCTCCACCAGCGGCAGCAGCGTCTCCCGGTCCGATATCCGGCCCAGGCCGCGCTGCTGCACCAGCTTCTTCGGCGAGACGCCGCTTTTGACCATCTCCGCCAGGAGCTCCTTGGCTACGGGGCGGCTTATCTCGCCGGCATCGAGCAGCTCCAGCAGCTCCACCAGCATGGCCGGCGAAAGCTCCGCCGCGCTCTTCCCGCTCTCGCGCAGGCGGTAGACCAGGTCCCCCTGGACCCAGTTGGCCAGGCTGCGGTAGTCGCGGTAGCTCTCCGCCACCGCTTCAAAGAAGTCGGCCAGTTCGCGGGCTTCGACGAGCATGGCCGCCTCTTCCGCCGAGAGGCCGTATTGCTCCTGCAGTCGCCGCCGGCGCTCCCGGGGCAGCTCGGGAAGCTGCTCCCGGATCGCCTCAATGAAGGAGCGCTCCAGGACCAGCGGCGGCAGGTCCGGTTCGGGGAAGTAGCGGTAATCGGCGGCCTCTTCCTTCCGCCGCATGACCACGGTGGCCTTGCGGCTGTCATCCCAGTGGCAGGTGGCCTGGAAGAGCTCGCCGCCCTCGGCGAGGATCCTGGCCTGCCGTTCGAACTCGTAATTCAAGGCCTGCTCTACGGCCCGGAACGAGTTTAAATTTTTCACTTCCGCGCGGACGCCCAGCCCCGTTGAGCCGGCCGGGCGCAGGGAAATGTTGGCGTCGCAGCGCAGGGAGCCCTCTTCCATCTTCACGTCTGATACCCCGGTGTAGAGCAGCAACAGGCGCAGCTCCTCGAGGAAGAGGCGCGCCTCCTGACCTGAATGGAGTTCCGGGGCGGTGACAATTTCCAGCAGGGGCAGCCCGGCGCGGTTGTAGTCGGCCAGGGAGTAGGCGGCGCTGAGGATGGAATCGCCGGCATGGACCAGCTTGCCCGCCTCCTCTTCAAGGTGGACCCGCTGCAGGTGAATGCGGCGGCTGCCGGTGGGAAAATCCACCTCCAGGTAGCCGCCCCAGGCCAGCGGCATCCGCTCCTGAGAAATCTGGTAGGCTTTGGTCAGGTCGGGGTAGAAGTAATTCTTCCTGGCGAAAACGCTTTTTTCCTGCACCTGGCAGTTCAGGGCCAGGGCGGCCTTGACGGCGTATTCCACGGCACGCCGGTTGAGCACCGGCAGGGTGCCCGGCAGCCCCAGGCAGATGGGACAGCAGTTGGTGTTCGGTTCGGCCCCGAAGGCCGTGCTGCAGCCGCAGAATATTTTTGAGCGGGTCTGCAGCTCCACGTGGATCTCAAGGCCGATAACAGCTTCGTATTTCATCGGCTAAACCTCCTTCTACAACCCGGAGGGTGAAAGCTGCGGGCGCAGCGGCTCCGCGCCGCGGCTCTGCTCCAGGAAATGCGCCGCCCGGAAGAGGAGCTCCTCCCGGTACGGCGCCGCCGTCAGCTGCACCCCGAGGGGCAGCCCGTCCCCGTCAAAGCCGTAGGGAACGGAGATGGCGGGCACCCCGGCCAGGGGCCCATGGACGATGCAGATATCGGCGTGGTACATGGCCAGGGGATCGTCCACCTTCTCCCCCAGCTTGAACGCCGCCGTCGGGGTCACCGCTCCCAGCAGCAGGTCAAAGCGCTTGAAGGCGGACTGGTAATCGCGGCAAACCAGGGCCCGCACGCGCAGCGCCTGCAGGTAGTAGGCATCATATTGCTTCTTGGAGAGGACATAGGTCCCCAGGAGGAGGCGCCGCTTTACTTCCGGGCCAAAGCCTTCGCCCCGCGAGCGGCTGAACATCGCGTAGACATTTTCTCCCGCCACGCAGCGGCCGTACCTCACCCCGTCGAAGCGGCCCAGGTTCGAAGAGACCTCGGCGGCACAAATGAGCTGGTAGGCTTCCAGGGCGTAGGAGACATGCGGCAGGCTGGCCTCCTCCACCACGGCCCCGCCTTCCTCCAGCTTCCTGGCCGCCTTCTGCACGGCGGCGACAACGGCCGGGTCAAAATTGGCAGGCCCATCTTCCACCAGCAGCCCCACCCGCAGCCCTTGCACCCCCTGGGAGAGGACGTCCAGGTATGAGGGAACAGGCTCGCTTGAAGTGGTAAAATCCGCCTTGTCTTCCCCGGCGATGAGCTCCAAAAGAAGCGCCGCGTCGGCCACGGTGAGGGCGATAGGGCCGACCTGGTCCATGGAGGAGGCCAGGGCAACTACCCCCGCGCGGGATACCCGGCCGTAGGTTGGGCGCAACCCCACCACGCCGCAGAAAGCCGCCGGCTGGCGGATGGACCCCCCCGTATCGGAGCCCAGCGCCAGGGGAGCGGCGCCTGCAGATACGGCCGCGGCGGAGCCGCCGCTGGAGCCCCCGGGAACCCTGGAAAGATCCCAAGGATTGCGGGTGGGAAAGAAAGCCGAGTTTTCGGTGGAAGAGCCCATGGCGAATTCATCCATGTTGGTCTTCCCCAGGAGGGGCATCCCCGCGGCGCGGACTTTACTTATCACGGAGGCGTCGCCGGGGGGAACATAATCTTCGAGAAAGCGGGAGGCGCAGGTGGTGCGCACGCCGCGGGTGCAGATATTGTCCTTTATCGCCAGGGGAACCCCGGCCAGGGGAGGCAGAACCTCGCCGCGGCTCCGCTTCGCATCCACCGCTTCGGCCCCGGCAAGGGCCTCCTCCGGGGTGCGGGTTATGTATGCCTGCACCAGCGGCTCCACCGCGTCGGCGCGCTCGATAAAGCTCCGCGCCACTTCCACCGCGCTGACCTCTTTTTCCTGCAACAGCCGGCTCAGCTCCAGCGCCGTCATCTCGTAGAGTTTCATGGGACCGCTCCTTTCAACTTCAGCAATGGCCAATCAGTGGGATTAGCTCTCCTCCCGTTCCTCCCCGGCGATGCGGGGAACATGGAAATACTGCCCGCTGCGGTTGGCCGTGTTCTCAAAAACCTGCTCCGGGGGAAGGGAGGGCTCCACCTCGTCTTCCCGGAAGCGGACCGGCAGCGCCGCCGGGTACGCGGCGGGTTCAACTTCCGCCGTATCTACCTCCTGGATCCGGCGCAGCGCTTTAATGAGTTCCTCCAGGCGGCGGGCCATCCGCCTTTTTTCATCAGCTTCCAGGTGAAGGCAGGCCAGGGCACAGAGCCCGTCCAGTTCCCGCTCAATTTTCAGCTCAACAGACATGATTTACCCCTCCTGCGCAAAGATAAGCGATCAATCCGGCCGGACAATAACATATCCTTTGCATTATACAACATCACGGGCCATTAATAAAGCAGCGGGCCGGGCGGGGCACACACTTTTCCTTCATTCGGACAGCGGGTCGGGATGAACGATGGCCTTGCAGTTGAACTTCTCCTCCAGCCGCTCTTGGACGAGGTGGGTGATCTCATGAGCCTGGTGCAGGCTCATGCTGCCGGCCACCTTGATGTGCATGGTCACCGACTTATACATGCCGTAGTCGTGGATCTCCATGTCGTGAACATCCAGCACTCCTTCCACGCACAGGGCCTCTTGTTCCATGCTGCCCAAAAGCTCCGTGGAGGGAGCGGTACCGATAAGCTTGTTCCCGGCCTGGCAGGCAATCTCCACACCGGTGTAGATGATAAAGCCAGCCACCACAAAGGCGCTGGCGGCGTCCAGCCAGCCCAGGCCGAGGTAGGCGCCGCCAAGGGCGAAGAGAACCAAAAGAGAGGTGAAAGCATCGCTGCGGTGATGCCAGGCGTCGGCAACGAGCGCCTCCGAGCCGATGCGCCTGCCCAGGGCCCCGGTGAAACGGTACATGAGCTCCTTGAGCACCACGGAGAGGAGGGCGGCGGCAACGGCCACCGTGCTGGGCTGCATGGACACTCCCCCGGCCAGGCGCCGGTAAGCATCCCAGATAAAGCCCAGCCCCACCCCGGCCAGGGCCGCGGCCACGACCAGTCCGACGAGGTATTCCACGCGCCCGTGGCCGTGGGGATGTTGCTTGTCGGGCCCCTTGCTCGATATTTTAAAGCCGATGATCACTGCGATGGAGGTAGCGATGTCGGAGGCGGTATGGGCCGCGTTGGCCAGCATGGCAACGCTGCCGGAAGCCAGGCCGATGGCAAATTTCAGCAGGGCCAGTACGGCGTTGCCGATGATGCTCACCCAGCCGCCGATATAGCCGAGGCGCAACCGCTCCTGCGGCCGGCTGATATCCCTGCCGCCGGCAACAGCCTGGACCATGATGTCCTCAATTGATCTCATCAAAACCACCCGTTACAAAAATGGCCTTTTCTCCCTCGACGGGGACAAGCCGCGGCGGGAAAAAGCTCGCTTCGCCGGCGGCCCGGCAGCCTGTTAACTATCACTACTATTATACTATGCCGGAGCGGAACGCACAACTCAATTTTTCTCCGGAGGCATGGCGCCGCCTCCCGGCGGCATTTATAGCCTCTTCGCCGGGGGGAAAAATAGAATGAACGCCGTTAAGCAACAAAGGGGGAGAATTATGGGCACTGTGGTCATCATCGGCGGGGGCACTGCCGGGGCTCCGGCGGCGCGTTCCCTGAAGAAAGGCCTCGGCCCGGAGCACCGGGTTGTGTTAATCGAAAAGGAGGAGATGCTGGCAAACCTGGCCGTGTTGCCGCTTTACGCCGTGGGGAAAAAGAATAAAGGCCAGTTTCTCCGACGGCGCTCCCTGCTGGGCCGCCAGGGGGTGGAGCTCATCGCCGGGGAGGTGCTGCAAATCGACCCGGACCGTAAAAGGGTATGCACCGGCCGGGAGGAGATCGCCTACGACCTGCTCCTCGTTGCCGCCGGGGTGGAGCTCGACCGGAACCGGCCGCCGGGAATGGCCGAGGCGGGCCTGGACCTGCAATCCCTGGAAGGGGTGGAGAAACTGCGCCAGGCGCTGCCGCATTTCCCGGGCGGCGACATAGCCATCGTCGTGGCCTCCAAGAACATTAAATGCCCCGGCGCGCCGTACGAGTACGCCCTTCTCCTTGAAGACTGGTTTTACCGGCGGGGGCGCAGCCGCGACGTCAGCATCACCGTGTACACCCCGGAGAAAGCCCCGCTGCTGCTCTTTGGCGAGAAAGCCTCCGGGGCCATGGCCGGGCTGCTGCTGAACAGGAATATCCGCCTGCACCCGCAAGCCCAGGTCAGGCGCATCGACCCCGCGGGGAAAGAGATCTTCCTGGAGAAAGAAAGCTTCCCCTATGACCTGCTGCTCTACTATGCCGCCGCCGCGCCGCCGCCCTTTATCCGGGAAAGCAAGCTGGGCGGAGAGGAAGGCTGGCTGAAGGTAGACCGTCACACCATGGCCCTGGAGGAGGCGGAGGACATCTTCGCCATCGGCGATGTGGCCGGGGTGGCCACCCCTTCGGGGGAGGCGCTGCCGAAGATGGGGGCGGTGGCCCACCTGCAGTCGCTGGTCGCCGCCGGCAACATGGCCCGCCTGATGAAGGGAGAGAAGCCGCGCCGCGCCTACAGCGGCTTTGCCGCGTGAATTATCGAGTCGGGAAGGGGTGCCCTTCCCGTTGCCGGCAGCTTCTACAAGGAAGCGATCAACTTTTCGGTGCTGCCCCTGAGCAGGATATGGAGCCCGCTGAAAACCCTTTTCGCGGAACGGTGGTGGCTGCGGGATCACAGCTAGAGAAAAGCGCCGCGGCATCGACGAAGGCCCGGAACAGGAGTGCCGAGGCCGGGTGCTCCAGCGCCTCGGGATGCCACTGCACCCCAAGAAGGAAAGGATGGCGGGGATCTTCTAACGCCTCGATGACCCCGTCGGGGGCAACGGCGGCCTTCTTCAGCCCCGGCGCCACGGCCCCGGGGGCCTGGTGATGAAAGCTGTTGACGGCGATGTGCCCCTCGCCGAGGATTTCCGCCAGGCGCGTTTGGGGGAGTATCTCCACGCTGTGGGAAGGGTAGCTGCGCGGCGCCTTCTGCCAGTGCTGCATGGAGCCGCCCCGGGAAATATCGGGGATGAGGGTTCCGCCCAGGAGAACATTGAGCAGCTGCAGGCCGCGGCAGATCCCCAAAACCGGCAAATTCCGGGCCAGGGCCGCCCCGGCCAGGGCGTATTCCCAGGCGTCCCGCTGGGGATCGACTTCGTCGAGCAGGGGGTGGGGGTTTTCCCCGTAGTAGAGGGGCGCCAGGTCGCCGCCGCCGCTCAGCAGCAGGCCCTGCAGGGATCCGGCCAGGGCGGCGGCTGCGGCGGGATCATCCATGGGCGGAAGCAAGAGCGGCAGCGCTCCCGCCTCCTCGATGCGGCGGCTATAGGCATAGGGCAGCCAGAGCCGCCCGCGATCGTAGTCGCGGTTGACGGTGATTCCGATGAGCGGCCTGCGCGGCGCTGCGGTGTTCACCTTCTCCTGCTCCTCCAGCCCCTGCCGGGAGGCCACCGGGCGGGAATCCCCGGTGGGAAGGAGACTAAAATTCGATGAGGCCAAGGCTGATGCGGAGCGCCTCGTTGACTTTGGCCATGATGCGGTCATCCAGCTCGGTGATCTTCTTCTGCAGCCGCTGCTTGTCGATGGTCCGGATCTGCTCCAGCAGCACCACCGAGTCGCGCTCCAGGTTGTATTCCGCCGCGCTGATCTCCACGTGCGTCGGCAGCCTGGCCTTGTCAATCTGGGAAGTAATGGCGGCCACGATAACCGTGGGGCTGTAGCGGTTGCCAATGTCGTTCTGGATCACCAGGACGGGGCGCATCCCGCCCTGCTCGGAGCCGACAACGGGGCTTAAGTCCGCAAAAAAAATATACCCTCGCTTGACCTCCACCGGCCTCACTCTCCACTGACCAGCTCTTCCAGGATCCGATCGGCCTCGTTTTCGGCGTAAATGGCCTCCTTGGAAAGGGCCAGGTTGATCTTGGCCATTTCGAGGTAGCCCTGCTGCATCCGCTCGCGAATCTGCCTCTTTTTCCGCTCCTGGAGGTAGAGCTTCATCGCCTCGCGGATAAATTCGCTGCGCGTCCTCTTCTCCAGCGCCACAATCCCGTCCACTTCGGTGAGGAGATTTTGCGGCAGGCTGATCATGATCCTTTTTGTCTGCGCCATGAAGCCAACTGCCCCCTTCAATAGTAATAACAACCAGGCCTTTCGTCCATATGAGGTATTATACGGTATCGTTTAATAGTTATGCAGCTTGCCTGGGAAAAAGAAGTTTAAACACAAGTTTTGGCCGCCGTCATTCTTCCACGGGGCGCCCCTCTCTCAGGTAGATGCGGGGCACCCTTTTGCCCACGTGGCAGAGCAGTTCATAATTTATTGTCCCCAAAAGCTGCGCCACCTCATCAACGGTAATGCAGTCGGAACCCTGGCTCCCGTAAAGGACGACTTCGTCGCCGCAGGCCGCGCCGTCTATGTGGGTCACGTCGATCATGAGCTGATCCATGCAGATGCGGCCCACAATGGGGGCCCGCCGGCCGCGCACCAGCACCTGGCCCCTGTTGGAGAGGCGACGGTGATAGCCGTCGGCGTAGCCCACGGGGACGGTGGCAATGCGAGACCTTCCCGCAGTGAGATAGGTCCTGCCGTAGCCAATGGGCGTTTGCGGGGGAACCTCTTTCAAGTAGACAATCCTGCTTTTCAAGGACATGGCCGGCCGCAGCTTTACCGCCCCATGGTCCCGCATCCACGGGGCCGGGTAGCAGCCGTAGAGAGAGATGCCAATGCGCACCAGGTTGTAGCGCGCTTGCGGGAACAGCACGGCCGCCGCGCTGTTGGCGGCATGGCGAAGGGGGAAGGATACGCCCTGCTCCCCGGCGGCGGCGATGACGCGATCAAAGAGCTGCAGCTGGCGGGCGGTGTGCGCCCTGGCGCTGTCATCGTTCTCGTCGGCGGAAGACAGGTGGGTAAAAATCCCCTGCAGCTCCAGGGCGGGCAGGCGGGAGACAGCGGCAATGAAGGCAGGGGCGTCAGCGGCTGGAACGCCGACTCGCCCCATCCCCGTATCAATTTTCAGGTGAACGGGCAGCGTCCGCCCCTCCGCCCGGCAGCGGCTGCTGAGAAGGCGGGCTGTTTCCAGGTCGAAGATGGCCGGGGCCAGGCGGTGCTTGAGCAGGAGCGGCGCAGCGTCGGGATGGGTGTAGCCGAACAGAAGAATGGGAGCCTCAATGCCAGCCCGGCGCAGCTCCAGGGCCTCCTCGAGGAGGGCCACGGCCAGGTGCGTGGCGCCCGCCCGGAGAGCGGCCCTGGCCACGGGCACGGCCCCGTGGCCGTAGCCGTCGGCTTTAACCACCGCCATGATCTGCACATCCGGCCCCAGCAGGCGGCGAAATTCGCTCACATTGTGCTCAATGCTGTCAAGGTCTATCTCCGCCCGGGTTGGCTGCAGGTGAAAAGGGGACGTCAAGGGCATGCTCCTATCCGCCTTTGATCCATCAAGCAAGCAATACTGCTGGTATTGAATAACTTATTCAACAGCAGCCGCCTTATTCCTGCCGCAAGATTCTGCCAAAATTTATCGGCTTGGGGGGCCCGCCAGGCAAAGGGCGCCGTGGCCATCGGGGAGGGTGGAGAAAATGCGGCAGCGCCTCCCGGCGGCGGCAAAAGCCTCCCGCAAGGCGGCGGAGATCAGCCCTTCCCGGGGATCCGCTTCGCCGCGCTCAAACCAGAAGGCAATGATGGAAGGGCCGGCGCCGCTGATGGCGGCGCCGCCGGCCCCGGCGCGGCGGGCCGCGGCGAGGGCCGCTTCAGCTCCCGGGATAAGGGGGCAGCGGTAGGGCTGGTGCAGGCGGTCTTCCGTGGCCCAGCCGAGGACCTCCTCCTTCCCGGCGGAGAGGGCTGCGATGAGGGCGGCGGCGCGCCCAAGGTTGAAAACGGCATCTTCGCGGGGCAGCTGCTGCGGCAGCACGCGGCGCGCCGCCGGCGTGGAGAGGGCGATGTCGGGGACGGCCACCAGCAGGCGCAGCCCGGGGGCGGTGGGAACCTGCACCGTGCGCAGCTCCCTCCCCTCACGGCAGCTGATGACCAGTTCCCCGTAGAGCGCGGGGGCCACGTTGTCGGGATGCCCCTCCATCTCCACGGCCAGCTCCAGGATCTGCTCGCGGCTGAGCGGGCGCGGCAAAAAGGCATTGGCGGCCAGCATGCCGCCCACAATGGCGGCGGAACTGGAGCCGAGCCCGGATCCCGCCGGGATGCGGTTGAACTGCCGCAGTTTCCAGGGGGGAGGTTCAAGCCCGGCAGCCTTGAAGAGGGCGGCGGCCGCCCGGAGCGAGAGATGGCTTTCATCGCGCGGCAGCGAATCCGCCCCTTCGCCCTCGATGTACACCTCGGAGCGGGAGCCTTCGGCCACGGAGAGGGTCAATTCATTGTAGATTTGCAGCGCCAGGCCGATGGCGTCGAAACCCGGCCCGAGGTTGGCGCTGGTGGCCGGGACCTTTACCTTTACTTCCAGTTTTCTGCCTGCGGCCATTTGCTCAACCCCCATTTATAAATCCACCCCTCCCCCCTTGACTTTTTACCGTGAGTCTTTTCCAAAGGGGGAAGTTTTTCCATGTTTCCCATACAGCCGGGCTATTCCAGGACGCGGAAGACGGCGGCTTCGGGCCGGATGGTGGGGAGCCGGAGCGCCTTCTCCATGGCGCGCTGGAAGCGCTCCTCGCTCACCGTGTGGGTGACCAGGACAATCTCGGCTACGCCGTTTTTCTTGCGCTTCTGAATGATCATGTCCAGGCTCACCCCCTCGTCCCCAAAAGCGGTGGCCAGGGCGCCAAAGACCCCCGGGAGGTCCTGCGCCAGGAAGCGCACGTAGAAGCGCGAATCGAGCACGGAGAGGGGCAGCAGCTTCTTCTGCTCCGGCTTGCCGGGGTGCGGGCTTCCTTCCCCCCGCCCCCGGGAGCGCACGGCGTCGATAATATCGGCCACCACCGCGCTGGCCGTGGGCAGGGCACCGGCGCCGCGCCCGTAGAACATGGCCTCGCCGATGAGATCGCCTTCAATAAACAGGGCATTGAATTCATCGTGAACCGAGGCCAGGGGGTGAGCCAGCGGCACCAGCGCCGGGTGAACCCGCAGGAGAAGGCCGCCCGGCTTCTCCTCTCCGATGGCGAGAAGCTTGATCGTGTAGCCGAGTTCGCGGGCGTAGTGAATATCGGCCCTGGTAACATTTTTAATCCCCTCGATGTACAGTTCGCCGGGGTCGACCTGGCAGTTGAAGGCAATCCCGGCCAGGATGGCCAGCTTGTAGGCGGCGTCCCTTCCTTCAATGTCGCTGGAGGGATCGGCCTCGGCAAAGCCCAGCTCCTGCGCCCGGGCCAGCGCCTCCTGGAAATCCATGTCGTCGAAGGACATCCGTGTGAGAATGTAATTGGTGGTGCCATTAATGATGCCGATGATGCAGCGGATCCGGTTGGCCACGAGGCAGTGCTTCAGGGGGCGAATGAGGGGGATGCCGCCCCCGGCACTCGCTTCAAAGTAGATGTTTCGCCCGCAGCGGCGGGCCAAATCCAAAAGCTCCCGGCCATGCTGCGCCATCAGGTCCTTGTTCGCGGTGACCACATCCTTCTTTTCTTTCAGCGCCTCGCTGATGAGGGTGCGTGCCGGCTCGATGCCGCCCATGAGCTCCACGACCACGCTGATGGCCGGATCCCGGATTACCGCGTCGGGGCTGGTAGTATAGGTTTGAGGAGGCAGGTCCACGGCGCGGCGGCGTGAAAGATCGCGCACCAGCACCCGCTGCAGGGTGAGCTTGATGCCCGTTCTGCCGGCCAGCAGCTCCCCGTTGCGCTCGAGGAGCCGGGCCACGCCGCCCCCCACGGTACCCATTCCCAGCATGCCGATTTTCACTTCTTCTCCCGAACTCAAACCCGGAGTTCCCCCTTTTGCATGTTTCCGCTCATTATACCATATTGCCCCGGGCTTGTCCGAGAAAGTGCCAAAAAAACCGGTGCCATGCACCGGTCAGGCAAGGGGTTCCCTGGGCTTATTATTTTATTCGGGCTCACTGGGGCCATTTACCAGATCATCCTGCGGCGGGAAGGGCGGCCACTCCGGTTCGAACTCGGGGCACTCCGCCTCCACCTGGGTGCAGAAGTCGGGCTCGGGGCAGAAGCCGTAGGAGGGAACGAGCAGCTGCACCAGGGCTACCAGCTTCACCAGGATGAGCTTGCCAATGCAACAGGTCACCTGCTGCGGCCCCGAAACAAAGCACTCGAAGCAATCGAGGAACACTTCGCACTGGACAAAGAGCCTCGGGTCGAAGATGCGGTCGCTCAAGATCACCGTCTTTTCAAAGAATATGGGTTGGCTGGTGAAAATCTTCTGCCCTGCCTGGTCGATATAGGCAAAGCGGAAGCGGTAGAAGAACGAGACCCTGGCACGATTGGTATTGGCCACTTTTTCACACTTGAAGGGGTGCTTGTCGTCAATCACCAGCTCGGCGTCAAGGCACCAGACATCCTCAATCTCGCCCACGGCGATATTGCTCAGGTCGGTGATCTCTTCGTTGGTTTCAACCTTCTTGCAGGATTCGTAGACCTTCTCTGTTTTAATGCAGACGATCTCCAATTCCGGCTCGGCCTGAGTCAAGCCGATATCCTTTAGCTCGGCCAAATTGGACGGCACCGGGCGGCGATAGAGCTCCCCGCTCTTCCTCCGCTGGAGGCTGCTGTGATAACCTGTTCTTTTGCCGCAAGACATACGCTAACCCTCCTTTACGCATTTGATAGACGGCCAATATGCAAAAAACCATTGGCCCTGCTCAATGACATAGTATGCATTCACCTTAAGAAGGTGATATTGATAGGTCGACAATACTCTTTTTTCCTCCGCCGGCCCGGCCGCCCGGCAGGCGCGGCGCTTCTCAATTCTCCCGGGAGGGCATATAAATTAAATAATCCAGCTGCAGGCGGGTGAAGCCGATGCCCTTCCATCCCGAGGCAAGCCTGGAGAAGAGCCCCTACCTGCTCTTCTCCGGCGAAGAGCAGTACTTCATCTTTCCCGGCCCCGGGGGAGAGCTGATGCTGCAAAGAGGGAGCGGCGCAGCATGGGATGAACCCCGCCTTCTCGTGCCGCGGGTGGAGAAGTACTGCGCCGCCCTGGACAGCAGCCGCCTTCCCCACCTCGTCTTCACGGATCGCGGCAGCTTTTACCATCTCGTTCTCGCGCCGGAGCGGGAAGAACAGGCCCCCACCCTCTTTTACCGGGATGAAAGCAAGGAGTGCGGCCATTTCCTCCTGGCGGGCGACAGGAGGGGTGGGCTCCACTTTATCTGCCTGGCCATAGACCCCGCGGCCAAGCGCTGGTGGCTGCTGCATCACCGCTACTCCGGCAGCGCCTGGGAAGAGCCGCGGGTAATCGATTTCGGCAGCGGCACCTCCCAAAACTACGGGGAGCTGGCCGTGGATGCCCGCGATTGCCTGCACCTGGCCTACCGCGTAGAAGGCGCCGGCCAGGCCGGCCTTTACTACCGCTCTTTTGATCCCGAAAGCGACAACTGGAGCAAGGCCCTCCCCCTCTCCGACTCCGCCGCCGTGGATTGCCCCTCCATTGCCGTGGACCGGCAGCAAAACCTGCACCTGCTTTGGAGAGGCCGCCTCGACGGGAGGTACTACGTCTACTACCGTTTCATGGGGGGACCCGAATGGAAAAGAAGCGGGTGGAGGCCGGAGACAGCCATCTCTCCGGGCCTGGAGGAGCCTCCCTTTCCCTTCATCTGCCATCAAGCGGGGGGCCTGTTCATCCAGTGGCTGGAGGGGCGCACTCTCCGCCGCTATCGCTTCGCCGGGGACCAGTGGGAGAGAACGGCGCCGCAGCACTTTGAAAACCCGCTCCTGCTGCGCAGCAGCGCCCTCAGCCACGAGGGGAGCCCGCTGAGCCACTGGATCCTCGTGGAAAGCGGCGGGGCAGCGGCCGGCGCGCCCCTTTCCAGCCTGCTTCAGCTGGCGGAAGAAGACCTGGAGAGCGACTTCCACAAGCTGCGGCGCTACTCGGACCGGCTCATCGGCCGCATCTCCCACCTGTCAACGGCCAAGGATAAGCTGGAGAAAGAAGTCCAGGAAAAAAAGAAGGAGATCCTCCTCCTGTCCCAGCAGAGCGAGAGAGCCATGCGCCAGCTGCGCCAGGAGCTGGAGGGAAAGGATGCAGAGCTGAAAAAGCTGCGGGAAGATTTCAACGGCATCGTGGAAAGCATGAAGCAAAAGATCGAACAGGGCAGCCGGCAGAGAGAGGCGGAGCGGAAGCGCTACCTTGAAGAGCTGCAGGGATTAAGAAAAGAGCGCCGCCAGATGGAAAAGATCCTGCAGGAAAAGGAGAAAACCATCGCCAGGCTGGAGGCGCAGCTTCGCGAGCAGCAGTACCAGATGGAAAGGCTCCGCGAGGAAAATGAAATGCTGACGGCAAAAGCCGCGGAGAGATGGAGTTTAAAGAAACTCTGGGAGAGAATCGCCCTCCACAAAAAACCATTGGCTTGATAATGGGTAAATGTTATAGTTTTTTAACAATGCAGTTCTGATAATTCGCCAGGTCAAGGCTGGCAGGGAATCCTCCAGGTTGACATAAATCTGGCGGCAGCGTAATTGTTAAAGAAAGATAACATTTGCAAAGGAGGATTCCCATGAAGAGATCGCGTCTTTCCATCTACCTGCTGCTGGCCCTGCTCATCCTGTTGCTGGCCTTCCCCGCCGCCGCCGGGGCCTACGCGGCCCGCTCCTCGGGCGGAACCATCCCCGGCTACGGCATCGCCCGCTCCTCCGGCCAGGTCCAGTGGAGCAGCGGAGGTTCCAGCGGCTGGCTGCAACCGTCAACGCCGTCAAAACCGCCTGCGCCGCCGGTGCAGCCGCCGGAGCCGGCGACGCCGGAAGAGCCGGAGGAACCGGAGACGCCGGCAACACCGCCTCCCGGGGAAGCGGTGGAGCTAAACCCGCAGGAGCGGGAGCTTTTCGATCTGGTCAACAGGGAGAGGGTTAGCCGTGGGCTGGCCCCGCTGCAGCTGGATGCCCGGCTTACATACCTGGCCCGCCTGAAAAGCCAGGACATGGCCGACCGGAACTATTTCGCCCACCAGTCGCCCACCTACGGCAGCTCCGGGGACATGCTTAGAAATGCGGGGTACAAGTTCTCCCTGGCCGCGGAAAATATCGGTATGGGCGGCAGCATCAAGGCCATTTTCAACGCCTTCATGAACAGCTCGGGACACCGAAACAAGATCGTAAGCTCCCGCTACACCCACACCGGGGTGGGCGTGGTCTACAAGCCGGGGCGTGGCTACCTGGTAACCCAGCTCTTTGTCAAGCCCCGCTAGCCGGTTTAAATCCCCCCCCGTCCCCCTTTTTCAAAGGGGGGAGAAGGGGTTAATGGGGCGGGCGTGGAAGCCCGCCCCTACGCCTTTTATGCCTTATTGTTCTAGGAAATTGCCGGCGGGAAAAAGCACCTTTAATGGCCCCGCTTCATAAGCTGATTCCGGGTGATGGTTTTGCACGTCTTGATGCTAAGCCGCTTTCACTACAGCGGGGTTATGAGCCATGTGCTCAGCCTCGCCGCGGGCTTGAGCCGGATGGGCGTTAAAGCGGTGGTGATCATAACCCATTGCCCTTCCTCCTACCAGGAGCAGCTGCGCCGCTACCAGCAGCACTTTCCCTGCTTTGCCGAGAGCCGGCCGGAGAACATCTTAAGGCTGGGCCGCCACTACCGCGTTGACCTGCTGCACCTGCACGACCTCTCCCTGGCCCGAACAGCGCAAAGGATTCTCCAAACCCTGCGCATACCCTGCGTGGCAACCCTGCACGAGGAGCTCAGCCCCGCGGTTAACCTCTCCCTGCTGCCCGGCCTCGCCTACTTAATCACGCCCTACCCGGCGGCAAGGGGCATCCCGCCCGGGCTGCGCCACAAGCTGGTCTTTATTCCCGAAGGGGTGGACCTGGAAAGCTACCGCCCCGCACCCAAGGAAGGCTTCAAGGTAACTTTCATTGGCGAAGAGGGCGGCTTTACCGCCGAGGGAGCCACGGCTTTCCTAAAAGCCGCCGGGCTGGCTGACCTTGAACTGGAGCTCATCTGCCCGCAGCCGCTGCCCCTGCTTAAAGGGCGCTACCATGGCTGGCTGCTGAACAGTTCGGCAGTGCTTGCCGGGTCGCAGCTGGTGGTGGGGCGCTACCGGGGGCTGCTGGAGGGAATGGCCTGTGGAAACGCCGCCCTGGTCCTGGGGCGAAGCTATCGCGGCCTCTTTAACCCGTCGCCGCATGCGCCGGGGCTTCCCTTTCCCGAGCTCTCCGGAGAGGGAGAGGAGCCTCCCTGCTACCGCTCCATCTTCTTCGATCTCTCCAGCCTGCTTAAAGATCGCGCCCTGCTGGAGTCCATGCAGGAGCAGGGCCGCAAATTTGTCCAGGAAAATTGCGATCTGCGGTTCGTGGCCGAGCAGACCTACCGCCTCTACCGCCACGCCGCCGGGAGATAGGCTCAAGGGCGGCCGCCACCGGAGGCGGCGCCGCCGTCGACGCTGAAGAGGGTGGTTTCCAGCGCGGGATTGAGCTGCAGCAGCTCAAAAACGGTGACCTGCGTCAGCCGGCCGGAGGCGTCAAAGCTCTCAATGCGCACGGGCATGAGGGTGCTTTTTTCCAGCCAGAGGCGCTCGCTAACGCGGTAGCGGTGGGGATCGGCGGGAATCATCTCTACACAGTAATAGTGGTGGCGCGAGCCGCTCTCCTCGCTCAAGAGGCGGAAGCTGGGCGCCTCGCTTATGGAGCGCCAGTAATCCTCCAGGGCCAGGGCAGCCGCCTCCGCTTCCGCCAGGCTGCCGGCGGCCGGCAGGAAGTCGCCGCTGGCGGGGTCATAGAGGTAGACCTGTTCGCCGTCGGCGACAACCACCACCACGTGGGCCTGCTTCCCCTCCTCGTAGGTGGTCATCTCCAGGCGGTAGCGGCCGGGCATCTCCTTCCATATTTCCACGCTGTAGGCGACATTGCTCTCCCCGCCCACGGGGACGGTCTTGAAGCGGGCATGGTAGCTCGCCAGACCGTCAATCCTCTCCCGCATGTCCTGCCGGATCTCCGCCGCGGAATCGGCATGGCTAAGGGCACGGTGGAGCCGCCAGCCCCCGAAGCCAAGGGCGCAGAGCAGGCCCAGCAACGGCAAAAGCAGCAGCGGCAGGCGGAGCACCATGAAAATTCCCCTGGGCGCAATTTTTGCCGGCAAGAATGGCCGCCCCCTTGCAAAAGAGGTTAAAGGGATCAAACCGGCCTGAGCTTGCGGTTATAGGGCCCCCAGGACGAGGCAGCCGCCGCTTCCCGCTCCAGGTATTGAAAGGCTTCCGGGAAGCGGGCCAGGATGTCGCTCGCAATGGCGCTGCGCCCCTCCGGGAGCAGATCCCCGGCCAGGCCGTGAATGTACGCCCCCGCCACGGCGGCCCCGAAGGGAGGCATCCCCTGGGCAATGAGCGAAGCAATGAGCCCCGTAAGCAGGTCCCCTGTCCCCGCCGTGGCCAGGGCCGGCCCGCCGGTGGGATTGAAATAGAGCTCCCCGCCGGGCGAAGCGACGACCGTCCCGGCTCCCTTCAGCACGATGATGGAGTTCCACTCCCTGGCCTTAAGCCGGGCCATCTGCGGCCGCGCCTGCTGAACTTCGCCCAGGGGCTGCCGGACCAGCCTGGCCATCTCGCCGGGATGGGGGGTTAGCAGGGGCGGCTGCGATGCCTCCCGGAGCAGTTTCTCCCGCTCTCCCTCCGGCAGCAGGGCCAGCGCCCCCAGGGCACCGGCATCGAGCACCAGCGGCAGGGGGCATTCCCCCATCAGCCGCTTCAACACGGCTGCCGTTTCCTCCGCCGCAGCCAGGCCGGGCCCTGCCGCCAGGACGCTGCATCCCGCGGCCTTTTCCAAAAGCAGCTCCGCCGCCAGGGGATCAAGCAGGCCGGGGGCCGTCTCCGGCAGCGGCACGGTAATCGCTTCGCACAGCTGCGCCTCCAGGGCGGGACAGATGGAGGCGGGAGCGGCCAGGTAAACCAGGCCGGCGCCGCCGCGCAGTGCCGCCGCCGCGGCCAGGGCCGCCGCACCGCTCATTCCCGTTGAACCGGCCAGGAGCAGCACCCGGCCGAAGCTGCCCTTGTGCGCCTCCGCCGGGCGGGGAGGCAGCAGCTCCCGGATCTGCTGGGCCGTGGCCACCGAAGCTTCCTTCTCCGAAGCCAGGAAGGAGGGGATGTTGATGTCTCCCACGAGGACCTCGCCGGCCAGCTCGCCGCCCGGGTACTGCAACAGGCCCGGCTTGGGGAAGGCAAAGGTGACCGTCCAGCGCGCCTTCACGGCGCAGCCCATTACTTTCCCGCTGTCGGCATGAACCCCCGAGGGGAGGTCCACCGCCAGCACCGGGGCGCCGCAGCCGTTGATGGCCTTGATGATCTCGGCCGGGAGCCCCTCTACGGGCCGGTCCAGCCCGATGCCGAAAAGGGCATCGACCACCAGGTCAACCCGGCCCAGGTCGGCCTGGAACAAGCCCAGTTCCGTATAGTCAAGTATATGCTTGACGGGAAACTCTCTATGCACTAAAAATTGATAGTTCATCAGGGCCGCACCGCGGTATTTTTCGGGAGGCACCGTGATCCAAAGGGAAACTTCCCGCCCCGCCTGCTGCAGCAGGCGGGCGACGACAAGGCCGTCGCCCCCGTTGTTCCCCGGCCCGGCCACAACCAGCACCCGCTGCGGGGAAGGCTGGAGGGCGAAAATGGCTTCCACCACCCTCATGCCGGCGCTCTCCATGAGCACAGCCTCGGGGAAGCCGAGTTCCTCGATGGTGCGCCGATCCGCTTCGCGCATGGCCGCGGCTGTGAGCACTTTCATGGCCTAACCTCACCTCGCTTGCCGCCGCAGGAGTGGGACAGGGAGACGTGCCTTTTGGTCCCACTTATCCTGCCGGCATTTCCAAACTCATTCTCCGCCTGCTTTTATTTTCCTCCTGCCCGCCCGCCCTAGGCAAAGAGCTGGTATCTTTTGGAGCGGCAGGAGAGAGCTCACAAGCTGTCGAAACTTGAATTTTAAGAACAGTGTCGCCATCTAAATACCATTCGAAGGGGTGCGCAGATGTACAATTATATCCACTCCCGCCGGCGCAAATTTCTACTCCTGGCGCTGTCACTGCTTCTCGCCGCAGCGCTGCTCGTCTCCTGCAGCGATGCCGGGGGCCGCAGCGCAGCACCTCCCGGTGGAGAAAAAGAGGACCCGGGAGAAGGGGGGGCGGACATTCCCGAAGAGCCGGCGGAAGAGATCGATTACGAAGCCCTGGGCGTAAACGAAGCCGGGCGGATCATGATTTTGATGTACCATGAAATCGGTGAGCCCGAGGATGTCTGGTGCCGTACTCCCGACAATTTTCGCAAGGACCTGGAGGCGCTCTACGAGGCCGGCTACCGCCTCATTTCGATGAACGACCTCCTCGACGGCCATATTGATGTTCCCGCGGGCTGCTCCCCGGTGGTGCTCACTTTCGATGACGGCAACGCCGGGCAGTTTCGCTACATAGAAAAAGACGGCCGGCTGGTCATCGACCCCGACTGCGCCGTCGCCATCCTGGAGGAATTTTATGCCGCCCACCCCGATTTCGGTCTGGCGGCCACCTTCTACATCTACTACGACAATCCCTTCCGCCAGCAGGAGTATGTGCAGCAGAAACTTCAATACCTGGTGGAAATAGGATTTGAAATCGGCAGCCACTGCTACACGCACGGCGTTCTAAGCCGGCTCTCCCCGGAAGAGGCCCGGCGCGAGCTGGGGATGCACGTGAAGCGAACGCAGGAATACCTGCCGGGCTACATCGTGCGCAGCCTGGCCCTGCCCAAGGGAGAGCGCCCCAAGGACATAAGCTATGTCATTGAGGGAAGCTACGAGGGAACCCCCTACCGCCACGAGGGGATTCTCCTCGTCGGCGCCGAGCCCGCCCCCTCTCCTTTTACGGTGAAATTTGACCCCTCGGCGCTGCCCCGCGTGAGAGCCAGCGAAATAGACGTTGAGGGATACGGGCTTTACGACTGGCTGGAGCGCCTGCAGAATAACCCCCAGCTGCGCTACGTTTCAGACGGCGATCCCAATACGGTGGTGGTCCCCGAGGAGCTGGCCGAGCAGATCGACCGCTTCCGGCTGGGGAGCAGGACGCTCATTCCTTACTAGAATCGCTTTGGGGACACCGGGGACGTATCTGATGCTGGGGACGCCCCATGGTCCCACCGGGCGGGCGTGGAAGCCCGCCCTTACGCCTGCCAATAGCAGTAAGGGCGGCCATGGGCTGCCTTTACCACTTTAACGGAGTGGCGGCGGCAGGATCCTGCCCCTACCGGTATATTCTTACTGGAGGTATTTTTCGCTGCTCTCGCTGTGCACGCGGGGATGAAGGGCCGCGTTGAGGGCCCCCGAAATGACATAGGCCATGTCTTCAATGAAGGCGTCCGTCTCTTTCGGGGTGACCATGAGGCGGCCGCCCGCGTAAGGCTCGAGCACCTGGGTGATGAGCATCCGGCGCCGCTCCCAGTCAAAATCCTTGAGCACATTGGTGAGGGCCAGGCCCCGGGCGTCCTTCTTGAAATACTCCGCCAGGGCGTCAAAGGCTTCGCTGGCGATGGTGGAAGCATCGACCACCGTGGGCACGCCGATGGCCACTACGGGCACTCCCACCGTCTGGCGATTGATCCCCAGGCGGTTGTTGCCCACCCCGGAGCCGGGGCTGATCCCCGAATCGGCCACCTGGATGGTGGTATGGAGCCGCTCCAGGCGGCGCGCGGCCAGGGCGTCAATAACGATGACCAGGCTGGGCTTGACCCGGGCGACCAGGGCCGAGATGATCTCGCCTGTCTCCATGCCGGTGGTCCCCAAAACGCCCGGCGAGATGGCGCAAACGGAGCGGAAGCCCTCGCCGAGGATCTTCTGCCCCCCGGATACGGCGTGCCGCGTCACCAGGAGATCCTCAATCACCTTGGGGCCCAAGGAATCGGGAGTAACGTTCCAGTTCCCCAGCCCCACCACCAGGACAGTCTGGTTTAAGTCGGAGGGGAGCTCGAGAAAGTTCAACAGCTCCCGGGCCAGGACCTCGGAAACGCGATCCTGGAGCCGGGCATCCTTGCGCCGCAGCCCCGGCGCTTCCAGGGTAAGATAGCGGCCCACGCTTTTCCCCAGCTGCTGCGCGGCCTGCTCCGTTTGCACCTGCATGCGGCTGATGGCGATGCCATCTTCCTGGAGGTTTTCCGAAAGCACGCCGGGAATCTCCGCGGCGGTGTGGGTCTGGACAATCTCCTTTGCTTCCAGGGCCAGGTCGGTGCGGATATTATAGAGCGGAACAAAGCCTTCTCGCTGCTGCGACTCCCGGAACATGGCGCCTCTCCTTTCGGGCTAGCGCAGCTCGGTGGGCACGAAAAGGTCCACAATACCGATGATCACGGCCGCAAGCGCCGCTCCGAGAAGGGAAACGGTCATGCCCGGGACGATTAACTGGGCCACGTAAATAACGATGGTGGCAGTGATGAATCCCACAAGGCCGCGGTTCTGCGGCGATACTTTCTTTCCAAACAGGCTTTCCACGATGAAGCCGAGCAGGGCAATCACCACCGCCGCAATGAGGGCATGGACGAAGGTAAGCGTGGCAAAGCCCGGCAGGAGCCAGCTCACCAGCATGAGCACCACCGCGGAAACAATCAAGCGAACGATCAGACCAAGCATGGAAAGGCCTCCTCTGAAATTTATTCTTGCATGCCGCCGGCGCCTCCCGCCGGCTGCTAATTTAGCTTAACCAATAAATTTTTGCTCTATGCACGGGAAAGTGGGCCGCTTCTTTCT
>JAAZIN010000149.1 GCA_012800855.1 Bacillota bacterium | reverse complement strand
TTCCACGATGGGATGCGGTGATTTTATTTTCAGGGGGTGATTAGGGACGTCCTTAAATATATATCTATTTAATGTGCTGGGCGGCACTTAATTAAAAGGAAAGAATTTAAGAGAGGGAGTTGAGAGAAATGTTTGATAAGAGAAATTTGAAGCTTCTTGGCCTGCTGATGGCCCTGGTCCTGGCTGCCGGGCTGCTGGCAGTTGGGTGTGCCCCGAAGGAGGAGGAGCCCGGCGGGGAAGCCGGCGGTGAAATTATCCTGGCCACAACTACCAGTACATACGATTCCGGATTGCTTGATTACTTGCACCCTATTTTCAAAGAGAAGACCGGGATTGAAGTGAAGGTAATTTCGCAGGGAACCGGCCAGGCTCTTGAAACCGGCAAAAACGGCGACGCTGATGTGCTGCTGGTCCATGACCGCCAGGCAGAGTTGCAGCTGGTTGAAGAGGGTTTCTTTGTCGATCGTCATGATGTGATGTACAACGACTTTATTATTGTCGGTCCGGAGGCCGATCCTTCCGGAGTGAAAGAGGCGGGCAGCGCCCTTGAAGCCCTGCAGAAGATTGCCGCCGGAGAGACCGAGTTTGTTTCCCGGGGCGATGATTCCGGAACACACCGCCTTGAGATGAGGCTCTGGGAGGCGGCGGGAGTTGCTCCCGAAGACCAGGCATGGTATGCCTCGGCGGGTTCGGGCATGGGCGATACCCTGCGGATGGCGCATGAGAAGGAAGCTTACTGCATTGCCGACCGCGGCACCTATGTTTCTTTAAAGAAGGACCTCGATCTGGTTCTTCTCTTTGACGGCGATCCCGCTCTTTTCAACCAGTATGGGGTTATGGCGGTCAACCCGGAAAAGCATCCGCACGTGAAATATGACCTGGCGAAAAAGTATATCGAGTTCCTCACTTCACAGGAAGGCCAGGAGTTGATCGCCGGCTTTAAGAAAGAAGGAGAAACGCTCTTCTTCCCCGGCCTCGGGCTGGAGGAATAGCCAGCATAACTTAAAATTTTCGGAGAGCTATAGGTGCGGTAAGGAGTGAAAAAAATGCCCCGGCTACTTGAAGGGATTATGGAAGCCTTTACGCTGATCATCAAGCTCGATCCGGAGCTTATGAAAATAGTCTTGCTATCTCTTCAAGTATCCGGGGCGGCGATCATAATATCCACCCTGCTGGGCATTCCCCTGGGGACCTGGCTGGGCTTGAAGCCCGAGAAGAAGACCGCTCTGATCAACAAGGTCATTTATACTTTCATGGGACTGCCGCCGGTGGTAGCGGGGTTGGTAATCTACCTGCTCCTTTCCCGAGTGGGCCCCCTGGGAGTGCTGGGACTGCTCTATACTCCCACCGCCATGATCATCGCCCAGGTAACCCTGGCCCTGCCCATTGTTACCGGGTTGACCCTGGTCGGGGTGAGAAGCAGGGGGAAAGAGGTGGAGGAGACCGCCCGCTCACTCGGCGCCGGACCGCTGCTCTCTGCCTGGACTGTAGTCCGGGAATCGCGGGTGGCCCTTCTGGGCGCCGTGGTCACCGGTTTCGGCAGGGTAATTGCCGAGGTGGGGGCCGTAATGATGGTAGGCGGCAATATTGAGGGGCATACCCGGGTGATGACCACGGCAATTGTTCTGGAAACGAGGAAGGGGAATTACGCGTATGCCATTGGCCTGGGGCTGATCCTGCTGACGCTCTCTTTTGTAATAAATACCTTCCTCTATCGAGTTCAGAGGGGAGGAGAAGTCAATTCATAAGCCCGCCGGCAATACCCCCATTCTTGAACTAAAAAACATTGTGAAAAGCTACGACCGGGAAGTCCTCAACATCCCTGCGCTTGCTTTTGAAAGGGGCAAAATTTACGGCATCATCGGACCCAGCGGCGCCGGCAAGACCACTCTGCTCCGGATAATCAATCTATTAACCGAGCCCGACCGGGGGACTATTTGCTTCGATGGCCGCCCCGTTCCTCCCAACGGCCCGGCGCGCCTGGCCTTGCAGAGGCAGATGACCCTGGTTTTTCAAAAACCTCTTCTCTTTAGCACTTCGGTCAGGGAGAATATTGCCTACGGGTTGAGAACGCGCGGCTACAGCCGGGCAGAAATTAAGGAAAGAGTTGCGGCCCTTCTTGAAAAGATCGGCCTTCCCCACATGAAGGAGCGCCATGCGAGGACGCTATCGGGCGGCGAGGCGCAGCGTGTGGCCCTGGCCCGGGCGGTGGCCTTCAAGCCGAAATTGCTGCTTCTTGACGAACCGACGGCCAATCTCGACCCGGCCAACGTTGAGCTGATGGAGAAGTTGATCCTGCAGCTGAAGCAAAGCATGGAGGTAACCATAATCATTGTTACGCATAATATCTTTCAGGCCCGGCGCCTGACCGATGAAACGATTTTTCTTTACGACGGGCAGGTGGTGGAAGCCGGGGAGACATCGAAAATGTTCAAGGCTCCCCGGGATGCGCGCACGCAGGCCTTTATTGAAGGGAGAATGGTCTACTAGTCCCCCCAGAGGAAGGCCGGATGGTTTAGACTGTTTACTTATCACCAGTTTCAGGACGGGAAAGGCAAAATCCCCCCGAATCCGGAGGGGCGGGGGATTTAAAAAAACAAGCTGACAGAATTAATCATGGGCTTTATTTTATCCTCTTACCACCCTCATAAAATGTCACCCTGTTTTTTTAGGGTGACCTTTTTTTGCGGGTGACCTGTTTTTCTTCCTATTTAATAAACATAACCGAAGTCGCCTTTATTAAAGCCGTAACCTCATCGCCTTCCTTGATCTGCATCTCATCCAGCGAGCGCTTGGTAATTACTCCGGCGATCCGGTTGCCGTTTCCAATATCCACCTCCACCTCCCCGGTAACAATGCCCGGCGTGACCTTTACTACTTTTCCGGTTAGCTTGTTCCTGCCGCTGATTTGCATAGCCGCAGCACCTCCATATATAGCAGTAATCCTTATTTTTTCCTCGCCTTTCCATCGTTATTCCCTGGAAGCCCTCTTTGGAACTTTCGCTTTGCCGGGTTGGCGCGAAGGGGCTAGGTGCCACACTTTTCTCCCGCCAAAAGATTATTTATAATGTATGCAGCAGGTCGCGGCTACCCTGCTTAAAAAAAACAAGAGGTGGAAGATTTGGAGAGAAAGCTGCGGCTGTTAACCGCTCTCTTTCTAACCAGCCTGCTGGTTTCCAATATTATTGCCGGCAAGCTCTTTGTCCTGGGAAGGCTTGTCCTTCCCGCGGCGGTGTTTGCCTACCCCGTAACCTTCGTTATCACCGATACGGTCAGCGAGGTCTGGGGGAAAAAAGAGGCCAATGAAATTGTCTGGCTGGGCTTCATCATGAATCTGGTCATGACCGCCTATCTCTACTTGGGCCGGGTGCTTCCCCCGGCACCCTTCTGGGGGCACCAGGCTTCCTACGAGGCCATCCTGGGCACTGTTCCTCGCATTGTTGCCGCCAGCATGGCCGCCTATCTCGTTTCCCAGTTCCACGACGTGTGGGCCTTCCTCTTCTGGCGCCGCGTCACGCGGGGGAAGCATCTCTGGCTGCGCAACAACCTCTCCACCCTTGTCAGCCAATTTTTGGACAGCGTCATCTTCATCACCCTCGCCTTTGCCGGCACGGTTGAACTTCCCGTGCTGGTCAACATGATTGCCGGCCAGTACCTGGTTAAGTTTGTCCTGGCTCTTGCCGATACCCCATTTTGCTATTTAGCCGTCCGCTGGGCGCGAAAGGAGCGTGTGATTTCCAATGAAGGATGATCGCTATGCCCAAAGAAGATTTGACGTGCTGAAGCCGGACCAGGTGGATAAGGAGGTGCTGGAGACGGTCCCCTTTGCCTATCCCGGGCGCCGCACGGAGGTGGAGATCATCTTTCCCGAGTTCACCTCTGTCTGTCCCTGGACCGGCCTACCAGACTTCGGTGAGCTGCGGATCAAGTACGTGCCGCGCGAGACCTGCGTAGAGCTGAAGTCGCTCAAGTACTACCTTAATTCCTACCGCAATGTGGGGATTATTCAGGAGGACGTGGTTAACCGCATCCTCGACGATCTCACGGCGCTGATTAACCCCATCTCCATGACTGTTACCGGAAATTTCAACCCCCGCGGCGGCATGAAGACGGTGGTTAGCGCTTCCTATCCCCATTCTGAATGAGCTTTTCCGAGCATAAACAAAGGGGGGATCATAGTGGCCGGGCATTCAAAATGGGCGAACGTGAAGCATCGCAAGGCGCGCATGGACGCGCAGAAGGGGAAAATTTTTACCAAGCTGGCCCGGGAGATCATTGTTGCCGCCAGGGAGGGAGGCGGTGATATCAATTCCAACTTCCGCCTTCGCCTGGCTGTGCAAAAGGCCCGGGACAACAACATGCCCAACGAGAACATCCAGCGGGCGATTCAGCGTGGCGTGGGCGGCCTGGAGGGTGAAAACTACGAGCAGGTCAGCTACGAAGGGTACGCCGCCGGGGGAGTGGCGGTGCTGCTCGAGGCCCTTACGGACAACCGCAATCGCACCGTGGCGGAGATCAGGCATCTCTTTTCCCGCCATGGCGGTAGCCTCGGCGAGGCGGGCTGCGTTTCCTGGATGTTTGAGCGGAAGGGCCATTTTATTGTTAAAAAAGAGGGCTTGCCAGTTGATGAAGACGAGCTCATGCTCATTGCCCTGGAGGCAGGCGCGGAAGATATAAAGGAGGAAGACGGCGTCTACAGCATTACCTCACCGCCCGAATCTTTCGAAGAGGTCAAGGAGTACCTGCAGAAGCAGAATATTCCCCTTGAAAGCGCCGAAGTGACCATGCTGCCCAAAAGCACGGTGACCGTGGAAGACCCCGAGGTGGCCAGGCGCGTCCTTAAGCTGATGGAGGCGCTGGAAGAAAACGACGATGTGCAAAATGTTTATGCCAATTATGACATTCCCGAGGAGTTGATGGAATAAAAAGGAACAATAAATGTATAAATTATCCGGCAGCGGGGGATGATAGGGCTTAAGGATTTTCCCGAGAGGGTGAGCCCTATTGGTGGAAAAGGAGAAGAGGAAGAAGCGCCTTCAAGCCCTGTTATGGGCAGGATTCATCTTTCTGCTCCTGGTGGTGGGGCTGGGGCCGCTGTTCCTGGTAATCTCGTATACCCGCGATCTGAACCTGGGCCAATTTCTAAATCGCAGCAGCGGGCAGGAGATGGAGGCGGACCCGGAGCTGCCGGGGTATGAACCCTACCTGGTCCAGTATTTTTACCGCTTCTGCGAGCACCATGGCTCCTACGAGCCGAGCGGCGTACCGGAAAAGCTGGAGCTGCCGCCGGCAGCCCTTGTGGAGTTGGCAGTGGCGCTGCATAAAAACAACAGCAGCATTCAAGACATTATGTCCTACCTGAATAATACTGAAGGCTGGCACGTGGCCAACATGCGGCTGGGAGCTGAGGGCACATTCTTGACTTTTAGCTACCTGGGCGATCTCTGCCCCGACTGTGAAGGCAGCTACTACGTGGGCATTTTCAACGATGATGATGGCGATAAGATAGCCGTCTTTCAAGGAAAGCCCCCGGCGGGGAAAGTGATCCGGGTGACCCCCCACCCGGTGAGGGATGATATCCGAAAAGATCTGGAGGAGGGGGTTCCCCTCAAGTCCCTTGATGGGGATGAACTCAATAAAGTGCTGCAGGAATATACCAGCTAGCCAGCCCAGTGCCTGTGAAGATAAAGTGCAAGCGCCCGATGGAAAAATCGCGGCGCTTTTTCATTATGGGGGCGGAAAAGGATTTAAGGCTCCCGTTCAAGAATAGTATATCGTCCAGGAAATAGCGGATGCTGGTGATTCCATGGTTGTTCTGGGAATTGATCCGGGCCTGGCCATAACCGGCTACGGCCTGGTGGAGGAGAGAGAAGGCCGCTTCATCCGGCTGGCATCGGGATGCATCCGGACGGCGAAGGACACGGCCTCTCCCCTGCGCCTGGAGGAGATCTTTAACGGCGTTGAAGAGATCATCCGGCGATATCAGCCCGCGGCCATGGTCGTGGAGAAACTTTTTTTTTGCAAGAATGTGCGCACGGCGCTGCAGGTTGGCGAAGCGCGGGGCACGGTTATTCTCGCGGCGGCGAAAAACAGGCTGCCCGTATTTGAATATACCCCGCTGCAGGTGAAGCAGGCCGTTGCCGGTTACGGCGCCGCCGACAAGGCGCAGGTTCAGAAGATGGTGCAGCTGCTCCTGGCGCTGTCCCGGTGCCCCGCTGTGGACGACGAGGCCGACGCGCTGGCAGTAGCCCTCTGCCACTTGCAGCACCGCCGCTACCGCGAGGTCGTAGAAGGGAGCAGGAGAAAGTGATTGAATATGTGCGCGGGAAGCTGGTCGCCCTTGCTCCCGGCCAGGCCGTCGTGGAAGTGGGGGCGGTGGGGTTGGCCCTGGAGATCCCCGATTACACCGGAAAGCTGGAGCAGCTTATCGGCGCGGAGGTTAGTTTCTACACCAGGCTCGTCTTTCAGGAAGATGAAATGCGCCTCTTCGGCTTCTCCACCACCGAGGAGCGCAAGCTCTTTGACCTGGTTACCGGTGTATCCGGCATTGGGCCGCGCAACGGGCTGGCGCTGCTAAGCACATTCACGGTACCCCAGCTCTGCACGGCCATCCTGGAAGAGGACATTGCCGCTCTCAGCCAGGCCCCGGGTATCGGCCGGAAGCTGGCCCAGCGGCTTGTTTTCGAATTGAAGGAGAAGCTGCCCCGGCTCTACTCGCCGGAGCAGCTGGCTGCAAGCGGCACCGCCGGCAGCCCCGCTGCGCAGAGGGCGGAGATTATCGAGGCGCTGGCGGCGCTGGGCTATTCCCGC
Organism: Bacillota bacterium; assembly: GCA_012800855.1. Lineage (GTDB taxonomy): Bacteria > Bacillota > Dethiobacteria > DTU022 > DTU022 > JAAZIN01. Next base: position 3,860 of record JAAZIN010000149.1, on the reverse strand, counting down.
GCCGAGGCGGCGGCAGCGGTAAACAGGGCCGCCGCAGCAGGCGAGGGTGCTCTTGCCAGCGAAGAGCTCCTGAAAAAGGCTCTAAGCATTTTAGCCGGAGGGCCGGGCAAAAGCAGCTAAGAGGGGAGAAGAATGGCGGAAGAGAGAATTGTATCGGCAAAGCGGCGCCGCGACGACGATCCCCAGTTTGAACTGGGGCTGCGGCCCCGTTCGCTGAAGGAGTTTATCGGCCAGGAGAAGATAAAAGAAAAGCTTTCCATATACATAGCTGCGGCGCGGGAGCGCCAGGAAGCGCTGGATCACGTGCTCCTTTACGGGCCGCCGGGGCTGGGGAAGACCACCCTGGCGCATATCATTGCCTGGGAAATGGGGGTTAATATCCGCATCACCTCCGGGCCGGCCATTGAGCGTCCCGGCGACCTGGCGGCCATACTGACCAACCTGGGCCGCGGGGATGTGCTCTTCATCGATGAAATCCACCGCCTCAGCCGCGCCGTGGAGGAGATTCTCTACCCGGCCATGGAAGACTTTGCCCTCGATATTATCATCGGCAAGGGGCCGGGAGCGCGCTCCATTCGCCTCGAGCTGCCCCACTTTACCCTCATCGGAGCCACGGTAAGGGCGGGGGCGCTCACCTCCCCCCTGCGCGATCGCTTTGGCATCGTTGACCGCCTTGATTTTTACACCACCGAAGAGCTGGTGGAGATTATTACCCGCTCGGCGAGGATCCTCAATATCGCCATTGACCCGAAGGGGGCCAGGGTAATTGCCGGGGCCTCCCGCGGCACCCCCCGCGTGGCCAATCGCCTGCTGAAGAGGGTGCGCGATTATGCCCAGGTCAAGGCCGGCAACGTGATCACCGAGGCGGCGGCGCGCGAGGCGCTGCAGATGCTGCAGCTGGATGAAGCCGGCCTCGACGAGATCGACCGCCGCCTTCTGCTGACCATGATTGAAAAATACGATGGCGGCCCGGTGGGACTGGAAACCCTGGCCGCTTCCATCAGCGAAGAGCCGGAGACCCTGGAAGATGTCTACGAACCCTACTTGATGAAGCTCGGCCTTTTGAAGAGAACTCCCCGCGGGCGGGCCGTTACCGGCGAGGCTTACCGCTACCTGAAATTGAATCCCAGGGAGAATTCGCAGCTCCACTTGTGGTAAAGCTTATAGGGGAGTCGTTCTGCAGCGCGGCTGGGAATGCGGCAATAACAATGACGAAGGGGTTTTCGGCAATGGATTCCATGGGGAAAACTCTGCTGGTCATCGGCGGCTTAATCGCAGCTACGGGGCTGCTCATTATTCTTGCCGGGCGCCTGGGACTAGGCCGCCTGCCCGGGGATATTATCATCCGAAGGGAAAACTTTACCTTTTATTTCCCGGTCGTGACGATGCTGCTCGTGAGCATCGTTTTAACCCTCCTCTTTAATCTTGTCAGCCGCATCTTCAAGTAAACAAATCTGAACTGGTTGGCCGGGTGCCTGGCGCCGGTTGACCGGCTGGTGGTAGTGGATGGAGAAGACGAAGCTGAGTGATTTTGACTACGTGTTGCCGCCGGAGCTGATTGCCCAGGAGCCTGCCTCCAGGAGAGATCTCTCCCGGATGATGGTGCTGCAGCGCCATAAGGGGGTGATCGGGCAGGCGACTTTCAGCAGCCTCCCCCATTACCTTGAAGAGGGAGACTTGCTGGTTTTGAACAACACCAGGGTGATCCCGGCCCGCCTGCTGGGGCGGCAGGCCGGCGGGAGCGGCAGGGAGGTGGAGCTCCTGCTCCTGCACCCCCTCTCCGAGGGGCGCTGGGTGGCCATGGTCCGCCCGGGACGCAAGCTCAAGCCCGGCGCCGTGGTGGAGTTTGCCCGGGGCCTTCGCGCGGTAATTGAGGATTACGCCGGGCAGGGGCAGCGCGTCGTCAGCTTCACCGGGCCGGCGCCGCTGGAGCAACTGCTGCCCCTGGTGGGGCAGGTTCCCCTGCCTCCCTACATCAAGGGGGAGCTGAGGGATCCCAGGCAGTACCAGACCATCTACGCCGCCGTGGACGGTTCGGCCGCCGCCCCCACCGCCGGGCTTCATTTCACGCCCGCTGTCTTTGAGGGGCTGCGGCGGAAAGGGATCCGCTGGACCTTTATCACCCTGCATATCGGCCCGGGCACCTTCCAGCCGGTAAAAGAAGAGGATATTCGCAGCCACAAGATGCACCGCGAGTATTACCGGATTAGTGCCGCGGCGGCGGAAGAGATCAATGCCGCCCGCAGGCGCGGCAGGCGCATCGTGGCTGTGGGGACAACCTCCTGCCGCGTTCTCGAAGCGGCCGCCGATGATAAAGGGTTTGTGCAGGAGCGGGAAGAGTGGACCGACCTTTTCATCTACCCCGGCTACAGCTTCAAGACGGTGGATGCTCTCTTGACCAATTTTCACCTGCCGCGCTCCACGCTGCTCATGCTGGTTTGCGCCTTTGCCGGCTACGACCAGGTCATGGAGGCGTACCGCCTAGCCGTAAAGGAAAAATACCGCTTCTACAGCTTCGGCGATTGCATGCTCATCCTGTAAAGGCGGTGCGGGCGGCATTCATGCTCTCCCGCACCGGGATTTCACCCCTGGCCGTGAAAAGTGATCCAAAAGGTACGTCCTTAGTGTCCCAGTCCCCTAGTGTTCCATAATGGTCAGTATAATTGACAGCGCCGGTTGGTTAAGATAAGCTATAGCAAGGTGGAAAGGATGTCCATTTTTTTTCATTTAATCAAGGTTTGCCCTAAAACGGGAGCCAGGCTGGGCAAGCTGGCTACCAATCATGGGGTAGTGGACACGCCCGCCTTCATGCCGGTGGGGACGCAGGGCAGCGTGAAGGGGATAACCACGGATGAGTTGGCTGAATTGAAAACGGCGATGATCCTGGCCAACAGCTATCACCTGTACTTGCGCCCGGGAATTGAAGTGATTGCCCGCGCCGGCGGGCTGCACAAAATGATGAACTGGTCCGGGGGCATCCTCACAGACAGCGGCGGCTTCCAGATTTTCAGCCTGGGCGGCTTGCGCAAGGTGGAAGATGACGGGGTTGTCTTCACCTCCCATATCGACGGCTCCACCCATTACCTGACCCCGGAGCGGGTTGTGCGCATCCAGAATGTCATCGGATCCGATATCGCTATGGTCCTGGATCAATGCCCCCCCTATCCCGTGTCCCGCGAAGAGATGGAGGTCGTCGTGGAGCGCACCAGCCGCTGGGCCCTGCGCTGCCGCGAGGCCCACTTGCGTGAGGACCAGGCCCTTTTTGGGATCGTTCAAGGAGGTGTTTACCAGGATTTAAGAGAGAAATCGGCTGCCGAGTTGGTCAAGATGGAATTTACCGGTTACGCCATTGGGGGATTGAGCGTGGGAGAGCCCAAAGAGCTCATGTATCGCACCCTGGAGGGGGTTGTTCCCCTGCTGCCGGCTGACAAGCCGCGCTACCTCATGGGGGTAGGTTCACCCGATGCGCTCCTCGAGGGGAGCAGGCTGGGCATCGATCTTTTCGACTGCGTCTTGCCCACCCGCATTGCGCGCAACGGCAGGGTCATGACCAGCCGGGGCTACCTCACCATTCGCAATGCCGTTTACGCCTCGGACATGGCCCCGCTGGATGAAGCATGCGGCTGCCCGGTCTGCCGCAATTACTCGCGCGCCTACATCCGCCACCTTATTAATGCCGGCGAAATACTCGGGCTGCGCTTGACTACATATCACAATCTCTACTACCTGGCCCAGTTGATGCAGGAAATTCGCGATGCCATTGCCGAAGACAGGTTCGACCAGTACTATCGTGAAATGAAGCCCAGGCTTGATCAATATTACGGAGGTGCAAATTAATGGAGGGTTTGATGGAAAAGCTG
>JAAZIN010000148.1 GCA_012800855.1 Bacillota bacterium | reverse complement strand
TGTTGCATATCGCACTACCATCATCACCGGTGAAATATAGGCATTTAGGCAGTATAGGCCTTTTGCTTTTATCGCGGTATTTGTATTGTATTGCGGTGCGTCCTCGGGCGGCTCATGAGCCGCTCCTACAACCTTGATGGATGCTGCCTGGTGGATCCGTTACCAGCAACCAGGCCCGGAAAAGCCGTGGGGGCGGGCTTCCACGCCCGCCCGCTCTTTTGGGGCGGTCCCTAAAAGACTTTTAGACAGCGGATCAGGCTTTTTGCTTAGCTCCTGCTTTTTTACTGCTTCGGGCGCCGGCGGAAGATATCCGAAGATAGATCGTGGCAATTATGGCGCCCAGGAGGATAAGAATAAAGACAAGGCCCAGGATGATCGCCGCGGGATTGGGCACGCGCGCCGCCAGTTCAATATGGTTGCTCCCCTCGAGAGAGAGGGCCCACTCCAGGGTGCGCTCATCCGCGGTAATACTGGTGGCATTATGCTCCAGGGGCCGCACCGGTAGAGTCAAGAGGAAGCGCATATCGGGGGGAAAAAGGGCAAAGACCTTGTTATTCTCTTCCCCAATGAGATGGCTCAAGTCAACATCAGCGTTCAGGTAGTAGGTCGTGGTTAGCGCCTTCTTCTCCACCGTGAAGATGTCCCGCCCCTCCAGGCCCATGTCCCGGGCCAGGCTCAATCCAGCGAGTTCCTCCACGGATTGCAGCTTTTTCGTCGCCTTAAAGCCGATCAGGCTGTCACCGGCATAGTCGGCCACCTCGAAACCCTGCCGGGCAAGCTCCTCCCTTTTCTCCTTTAAGAATTTCTCTTCCAGTTCCGGATACAGGGCCAGCAGCGCCCGGGGCAAGGTCAAGGTGATATCGATATCGGAAGTCAGGTCCCGGTTAAGGGTCAAATGGAGGCTGAACTTTACGCACCCGCTTAAGATTAGCGGTGCGGCCACGGCAAACAAGAGCAGCAAAGCAATTTTTTTCACTGTAGACATCCCCCTGGACCCCCTTAACCAAAACACATTATCAAGCAGGAACGGGCTTTTCAACTGCAGCGGCCAATTATTTTTTAGACTTGCGCCGCTTTCCCTTGCTGGAAAGCGCTTTCTTTTCATCCTCCTTGGCTCTTCTGGTTAAATGCAGCAGCAGAGCCGTTGAGAACAGGAAGAGGGGCAGGCTAAACAGCTGGGCCGCCGAAAGGCCTAGGAACACCATGTGGCTGTCCGCTTCCCGGAAGAATTCGGTGATAAAGCGCAGCAAGCCGTAAAGTGAACCCAGCGCGACCAGGTTGAAGCCATCAAAGGGGCGCCGGTGATGCATGGCCCGGAGAAAGATAAAGATGAGGAAAGCCCCGAAGGAAGCGTATAGCTGCACCGGGTGCCGGAAGAGGTTGTCCACGCGGGGAACAACCACCGCCCAGTAAACCCCGCTGGGCTTGCCGTAGCAGCAGCCGCTCAGGAAGCAGCCAATGCGCACGATGGCATAGCCCAAAATAAGGTACGGGCACCAGAGATCGGCTATTTTGCCAAAGTTCTGTTTTCGCAGGCGGCTCCAAACAAAAGCAGTGAGAGTGCCGAGGATGAAGGTCCCGTAGTAGGATAAGCCCGTAAATCGCGGCA
>JAAZIN010000147.1 GCA_012800855.1 Bacillota bacterium | reverse complement strand
AACGTTCCCCTTTTCAATGGCCGAAGCAGCTTGACCCGCATGGCATTAAAGGGACTAAACAAACAAATGGCGATCTAAGTTGAATGTGAGGTTCTTTTAAACCTACAGTGTCTTGACGCGATCTTGACACACTGCTTGGCTTGACAAGGTGCGCCGGGGAACGTATAATCGTTTATGTATTTGACGGGAACAACAGAGTTTTTCAATGAAGGGGAGCAGTAGGCAGCAAGGCGGCCTGGTCAGAGAGCCGGCGGGCGGTGCGAGCCGGCGGCATGGCGGCTGCCGAACTCGCCCCGGAGAAGCGGCGGTGAAAAAAGAGTAGCCGCAGCCGCGGGCCGGCGTTAAGGCTTGAAGAGGGCAGCAATTCATGGGGCTGTAGCGCAGTGGGAGCGCGCTTCCTTGGCATGGAAGAGGTCGCGGGTTCGACTCCCGCCAGCTCCACCACATTGGCTGCCAATAAGGGTGGTACCGCGGGAAAACTCGCCCCTTGCCGGGCGGGTTTTTTTCTACCCGGAAAAGGCGAACAATTTAAGTTTAAGTGGGAGGGCATTTGGGAAGAGATGCAGGGTTACGATCCCCAGGAAATTGAACCGAAATGGCAGCGGTTTTGGGAAGAGGAGAAATTCTACCGCACACCGTTGGATTCTTCCCGGCCGAAATATTATGTCCTGGAGATGTTCCCCTACCCCTCGGGGAAACTGCACATGGGCCACATGCGGGTGTATTCCATCGGCGATGTCCTGGCCCGCTTCCTAAGGATGCGCGGCTACAATGTCATCCACCCCATGGGCTGGGATGCCTTTGGTCTCCCCGCGGAGAACGCGGCCATTGCCAACCGCGTCAGCCCGGCTGAGTGGACGGAGCAGAACATCGCCCAGATGAAGCGGCAGCAGCAGCGGTTGGGCATTAGCTACGACTGGGAGAGAGAGGTCAACACCAGCTCTCCCGACTACTACCGCTGGACCCAGTGGCTCTTCCTGCTGATGTACCGGCGCGGGCTGGCCTACAAAAAGCGGGCCGCGGTGAACTGGTGCCCCCACTGCCAGACGGTGCTGGCAAACGAGCAGGTGGAAGGGGGGCGCTGCTGGCGTTGCGAGTCCGAGGTGGAGCAGCAGGAGCGGGAGCAGTGGTTCCTGTGCATTACCAGCTACGCCGATCGGCTGCTAAATGACCTGGCCTTGCTTGAGGACTGGCCCGAGCGGGTCAAGGTGATGCAGCAAAACTGGATTGGGCGCAGCGAGGGCGCCGAGATATCCTTCCGGGTAAAAGAGCTGCCCGGCGAAGAGATCCGCGTCTTCACCACCCGCGCGGACACCCTTTTTGGTGTAACTTACATGGTCCTGGCGCCGGAGCATCCCCTCTTGCCGAAGCTGGTGCGGGGAACAAAGCAGGAAAAAGAGATCCTGGAATTTGCCGCCCGGATGAAAAGGGCGAGCGAGATTGAACGAACTTCCGAGGAAGCGCCGAAGATCGGCCTCTTTACGGGCAGGCATGCCATCAATCCCCTCAGCGGCGAGGCCGTACCCATCCTGGTGGCGAATTACGTGATTATGACTTACGGCACCGGCGCGGTGATGGGGGTACCCGCGCACGACGAGCGAGACTACCAGTTTGCCCGCAGCTACAACTTGCCCCTCCGCCAGGTCATCCAGCCCCCCGGGACGGAGCCGGCAGGCGGCGCCCTCGACGGGGCCTACACCGGCGAGGGGATCATGATCAACTCCGGCGAATTCAACGGGCTCTCCTCCACCGAGGGGAGAAGGAGAATTACGGAGAAGCTGCGCGAGATGGGCTGCGGCGATTTCAAGGTGGCCTATCGCCTGCGTGACTGGCTCATTTCGCGTCAGCGCTACTGGGGAGCGCCCATTCCCATAGTCTACTGCGACCGCTGCGGCATCGTTCCCGTTCCCGAAAAGGACCTCCCCGTGCTGCTGCCTCCGGCGGCGGAAATCACCGGTGATCGGGTTCCCACCCTGGACCAGTATCCTTCTTTCGTCAATACCAGCTGCCCCCGTTGCGGCGGGAAGGCCCGGCGTGAAACCGACACCATGGACACCTTCATCTGCTCCTCGTGGTACTTCCTGCGCTACACCAGCCCGCACCTTGCCACCGCCCCCTTCGACAGGGAGGCGGCGGGCTACTGGATGCCGGTGGACCAGTACATCGGCGGCATCGAGCATGCCGTGCTGCACCTGCTTTACGCTCGCTTCGTCACCAAGGTGCTTTACGACGCCGGCCTGGTGAAGGTGCAGGAGCCCTTCAGCCGCCTCCTGGCCCAGGGCATGGTCTACAAGGACGGGGCGAAGATGTCCAAGTCCAAGGGGAACGTGGTCTCCCCCGACGAGATTGTGGAGCGCTACGGCGCCGACACCGGCCGCCTCTTTATCCTCTTTGCGGCTCCACCGGAGAAGGACTTGGAATGGAGTGACCGGGGCGTGGAGGGCTGCCACCGCTTCCTGCGGCGGGTCTGGCGCCTGGTTGAGGAATGCCGGGGCCTTTTATCCGCCGCGCCGCATGACGGCGAGAGCGGCGGAAAGGGCGGGGCTGCCGAAGCGGGCTTGCGGCGGGTCATGCACGGGGCCATCAAGAAGGTCACCGAGGACATTGGCGAGCGCTTCAACTTCAACACCGCCATCAGCGCCGTCATGGAGCTGGTCAATGCCCTTTATGACTACCGCCAAAATACGGCCCCGGAGAAGCAGGATCGCTCCCTGCTGCGGGAGGCCCTGCGCTCCCTGCTCCTGCTCCTGGCCCCCTTTGCCCCTCACCTGGCTGAAGAGGGCTGGCACAGGCTGGGCTTCCCGGACAGCGTGCACCGGCAGCCCTGGCCGGAATATGATCCCGCCGCCCTGGCCGTGGAAGAGGTGGAAGTGGTCATCCAGATCAACGGCAAGGTGCGCGGGCGGATGACCGTTCCCGCAGGGTCTTCCCAAGAGGAGCTCCTCAAGGCGGCCCGGCAGCAGCCGCGGATCAGCGAGCTTCTTGAAGGAAAAGAGATCGTGCGCCAGGTCATCGTTCCGGACAAGCTGGTCAATATCGTGGCCCGCTAGCCGGTTTAGGGCGGCTTCCGCGGGCTGCGGCCGGCGCAAGGGTCTCTAGTTGTTCCTGAAGACAAGTGGCGAAGGGAGGCAAGATGAATGGCTCCTGAAGAGCATGTCCCCCCTGAAAGCGTTCCCGCGGCGGGAAAGAGCGACGATCGGGACTGCGTGCGCATCTCCCCCGAGGTCATCGGCATCATTGCCGGCATCGCGGCCCAGGAAGTGGAGGGGATAGCCGGCATGTCGGGGAGCATAGTGGACGGCATAGCCGAGAAGCTCGGCCGCAGGGATTTCAGCAAGGGAGTCAAGGTGCGCCTGGAAGGGGAGGCGGTGACGCTGGAACTCAGCGTCATTGTCGACTACGGCATCCGCATCATGGAGGCGGCACAAAAGCTGAAGCAGAAGGTTCGCGCCACCGTTGAAGAGGTCACCGGCCTGCCGGTGGCGGCGATTAACATTCATGTCATCGCCATCAACCTGCCCCAGGAGAAATCCGAGGACACCATCCCCGAAAAAGACGGAGAGAACGCTTGAACCCGCGGCGCTTTCCCGGCAGCTCCGGGAAAGCGCATCTATCCCACCTCATTCACCGGCAAACCACCATCACAAGGAAAATTATCTCGCCAAGCACTTCACCACGTAACCCTGGCAGGATAAGCAGACCGTTTATACTAGCGGCTTCCGGCTTAATTGCCCGGGCATCTCTGCTTAAAGGGGTTGATCTCATGTGGAGTGACTTCAGCCTTCGCGAGAAAATTCTCCTTGCCTTGCTGGTTCTTCTCCTGCTTGGAGGGGCGCTCTGGAAGGCGGCCCCGGCCGTTCTCTTCCCCATCCGGTCTGATAGCCCGGCGGAGGGGGGCGGCCTGCAGCCGGTGGAGCCGGCTCCCGCGCCGGAGCCGGAGCCTGAAATGATCGTCGTGCACCTGGTGGGGGCGGTAAAAGAGCCGGGAGTCTACCACCTCCCTGCCGGCTCCAGGGTCTACGAGTTAATCGAGGCCGCGGGGGGCGCTCTGGAGGATGCCGATACCGACTCCATCAACCTGGCCCGCCCCCTCTACGACGGCGAGCAGGTGGCCGTCCCCCGGCGGGGCGAGGCCGCCGCAACGGCGCCGGCGGAGAATAAGGTAAATATCAACAAGGCCTCCCTGGAGGAGCTGGTGACACTACCGCAGATCGGCGAAGGGCGCGCGAAAAGGATTATCGAGCACCGGGAGAAATACGGGCCTTTTACTGACATCAAGGAGATCATGGACGTAAGCGGCATTGGCGAGGGCATCTTCAACCAGATCAAGGACCTCATCACCGTCTATTAGAGAGGGCTCACCTCTTCAGCCTCTCTTGCTGGCGGCCGTTAGAAGAAAAGTTCCATGCCCAGGAAAACAATTGCCATAAAAAAGGCGCAAAGAATGCTTAGAATATGCCTTTTTGAACTTCTATCAAAATTCCATTTCATGAACGTTCGAAAGGCCAGGAAAAAAAAGAAGTCCAGGGCGAAATATTGTGGCTCCAGCGGCAGGTCATAGGCAAAAGTTCTGATGCCTATGAGCACTATGGCCAGCAAAATGATGATTATCTCACCGTATTGGTGAACCTTGTTGGCATGGGCGTAGAAAAATCCCTGTACTCCAGCTTAAGCCTCTTTTTTAGAAACAGGTAGACAGCCCAGAAAGCAAGGAAAGAAACGATAAAAAATGGCCTGCATACATACTCATCAGCAGCGCCTCTTTATTCAAAAAGAGCATAACGGCAACCCCTTGCTTTTCCTTATGTTTTACGCATTGCCGGCGGGAGGATGAAGAGGGGGTATTTATCCCTCCTTGATGTAAAACTGCATGGTTCCGTCCACGTAGACCGCCGCCCTGGTGCCGGGGCCGTGCTTCTCCTGCAGCAGCCCCATAACCTCTTCCCAGCTGGACGCCCAGGTGAGCTTCTCCGGGGGGGCGAACCAGTCTCCGGCGGTGCGATCGGGAAAGGAGCTCAGCGTGATCACCCGCTTGACCCTCTCCGGCAGGAAGCCCTGGCGGTTCCAGAGCCGCCCGCCGATCTCCTTTCCGAAGGCGCCGAGAAGATAGTGGGTCATCTGCCCGATAGGGCTGTCCACGACCAGGACCAGGTCGCCGCCCTCCTCTTTCAGCGACTGCGCGGCGAAGAGAACGGCGATGGCCGCCTCGCTGGCCTTGGCATTGGCGTTGACCACGACCACGTCCGCGCCCTCCGCCTTGGGGGTGCCGTAAAGCTGCTGCGCCTCCCTGATGCCGGCGTGGTAGGCTTCGACGGGATCGCCCGCCACCAGGCCGACGATGCCGCGCCTGCTGTTCAAAAGCAGGTTGACGATAAAGCCCAGCCCGGCCAGCCTGGCCGCCTCCTCCACGTCCAGCCGCGCCTCGTTGCCGTCAAAGCGGCCCAGGCCGTCCACGGGGCTTAACCCCGCCCCCAGCAGCTGGATTGCCGCCAGCATGTGGTTCGCCTGGATGCTCTCCATGGAGGCGATCCCGGGGAAGACGATCTTGCCACCCCCGCCGAAGCCCATGAAGGGGTGGGGGAGTATGCTGCCGATGGCAAGGATGAGATCGCAGGCGACCGCCTCGCTGTTAATGGAAACCGGCGTCCCGCGCCCGGTAGTGCCCACCTGGGTGCAGTTCTCGTAGGGATTGTGGTTGTAGACCCTGAAGCGGCGCAGCACCTCCGGCCCCAGCTTCTTTTCAAAATCGAGCCGGGTGTGCGCACCGTGCGCCCCCAGGGCGGCAATGAAGCGGACCTGCTCATCCTCGATTCCCGCCGCCGCCAGCTCTTCCAGGACGAGGGGGAGCACCCGGGATGCGGGGGTGGGGCGGGTGAGATCGTCAAAAATGACGGCAATTTCCCTGCGGCCCCGTGCCAGCTCGCGCAGCGGCGGGCTCCCGATGGGGTTGCCGATCAACTCTCTGATCTGATCATCGGAGAGCAGGGGCCGCTCATCGGCGGCCATGCCGTGCACCGACACCTCCCAGTCCCCGGGAAGGTCGATCTCCATTTCAATATCGCCGAACCAGGCTCTCTGCGGCAGCCGGACTCGCATAAGCACAGGCCCCCTTATTTTATTCTCAATAATGAGAATATTCTAACAAGAGGGGGCATATTCCTGCCGCCGTCCCCCTTCAATACTCCCCCCTTTTCCAAAGGGGGGCCGGGGGGATTTAATAAAATGCCCTCAAACCTTTCATTGCAAGCCCAGGTAGGCGCGCTGCGACTCGGTGAGGCTGTCGATGGTGATGCCCATGGCTGCGAGCTTCAACCTGGCCACCTCGCGGTCCAGCTCCGCCGGCAGGGGGAGCATGGCCCGCGGCAGCCCTTCGCTGCGGCGCAGGTAGTCCATGGCCAGGAACTGCAGGGCAAAGGAGAGATCCATGATCTCCGCCGGGTGGCCGTCTCCGGCGGCGAGGTTGACCAGCCTCCCCTGGGCGAGCAGGTAAACCCGGCGGCCGTCGGGGAAGCGGTACTCTTCAATGTTTGGCCGGGGGCTTCCGGCAAGCCTGGCGAGGCGGTTTAAAGCGGCCTTGTCTATCTCCACGTCGAAATGGCCGGCATTGGCCAAGATGGCGCCGTCCTTGAGGCGGGCCAGCGCCGCAGCGCCGATGACCTCGCGGCAGCCGGTGGCGGTGATGAAAATATCCCCCAGCGGGGCCGCCTCCAGCATGGGCATGACGCGGTAGCCTTCCACCGCCGCCTCCAGGGCGCGCACCGGGTCCACCTCGGTGACGATGACCTGCGCTCCCAATCCCCTTGCCCGCATGGCCACCCCGCGGCCGCACCAGCCGAAGCCGGCTACAACCACCGTTTTCCCCGCCACGAGCAGGTTGGTCGTGCGCATGATCCCGTCCCAGGCCGACTGCCCGGTGCCGTAGCGGTTGTCAAAGAGATACTTGCAGAGGGCATCGTTGACGGCAATTACGGGGAAGGCCAGCTCTCCCGCCTCGGCCAGGGCGCGCAGCCGCGTCAGGCCCGTGGTGGTCTCCTCGGCGCCGCCGCGCACCTGCGGCAGAAGGTCGGGGCGCTCGCGGTGGAGCATGGTGATGAGGTCGCCCCCGTCATCGATGACCAGGTTGGGCCCGGTATCAATGGTGCGGCGGATATGATCGGCGTACTCTTCCTCCGTGGCCCCGCGCCAGCCGAAGACGGCAATGCCCTCCCGGGCCAGAGCGGCGGCCACGTCGTCCTGCGTGGAGAGGGGATTGCTGCCGGTAACGGCCACCTGCGCGCCGCAGCGCTGGAACACCCTGGCCAGGTAGGCCGTCTTTGCTTCCAGGTGGATGCAGAGGGCCATCTTCAGGCCGGCAAAAGGGCGCCGGGAAGCATATTTTTCCGCCAGGCTGCTTAACACCGGCATGTGCCTGGCGGCCCAGGCGATCTTTTTCTGCCCCTGCGGGGCCAGCTCGGGACTGCGGATCATGCTCATGCTACTTCACCTTCCCTCATTCTCTAAATTACTTATTGAGCCCTGGAAAACCTGCCACTATTTTTCCCCTGGCGGGAGGATTTGCCGTTAAAATGGTGAATACAATAAAAAGACTTGGGTAGCACGAAATTATCATTAGTAGCACGGCAGGGCTAGGGCCTGCTGGCGTGCGGCTGCCCCATGGCCTAAGGATGCGGCAGGAGCGGGAGGGGAAAATGCCCCAGGAAAGAGCAACAACCCGGCGGCGGCAATATATCTCTCCCGCTCTTTTTTTATGAAAAGGGTTTTCCCGCCGGGCAAAGAATATAGAGGAAAGCCTTTCCTCTCAGTCCTCCTATGAGGAGGGGGCGGCGTGAAAGGAGCAGCGGGCGGGGAGGCTATAATCAATAGGGGGCAGTTGAACAAGCGGTGAGAGTATACGACCTCATTTTAAAGAAGCGCAGCGGGGGTGAGCTCACCGGCGAAGAGATCAACTTCCTGGTCAAAGGCTATACCGGGGGCACCATTCCCGACTACCAGATGGCCGCGCTGGCCATGGCCATTTTTTTCCGGGGGATGACCGACAGGGAGACCCTGGACCTGACCCTGGCCATGGCCCAGTCGGGCGACACCATCTCGCTGCGCGATATTCCGGGGGCTAAAGTTGACAAGCACAGCACCGGCGGAGTGGGCGACAAGACGACCCTGGTGCTCGTCCCCCTCGTGGCCGCCGCCGGGGTCCCGGTGGCGAAGATGAGCGGCCGCAGCCTGGGCCACACGGGCGGCACCCTCGACAAGCTCGAATCCATCCCCGGCTTCAGGACCTCCCTCTCCATTGCGGAAATGATCAGGGCCGTGCAGCAGGTGGGCCTCGCCGTGGCCGGCCAGACGGCAAACCTCGTGCCGGCTGACAAGAAGCTCTATGCCCTGCGCGATGTCACCGCCACCGTGGACAGCCTGCCCCTCATTGCCGCCAGCATCATGAGCAAGAAGATTGCCGCGGGGGCCGACGCCATTGTCCTTGACGTAAAAACAGGGGACGGCGCCTTTATGAAGAAGCTGGAAGACTCCTTTGCCCTGGCCGAGGCGATGGTTAAAATCGGCAGCGGGGCGGGGCGCGAAACCGTAGCCGTAATCACCAACATGGATCAGCCCCTGGGACGCGCCGTGGGCAATGCCCTGGAAGTGCAGGAGGCCATTGAAGCCCTTCAGGGCAAGGGCCCGGCGGACCTGGAGGAGCTCTGCCTCTGCCTGGGCGCTTGGATGCTTCGCCTGGCGGGCAAAGCTCCCGGCTTGCAAGAGGGGCGGGAGAAGCTGAAAAGGCTGCTGGAGAGCGGGGCTGCGCTGGAGAAGTTCAGGGAGCTCATCATTTCGCAGCACGGCGACGGGGCGGTGATTGACAACCCCGCGCTGCTGCCGCAGGCTGCCGCTGTGCTGCCTGTCCGCGCCGAGGCGGGCGGCTGCGTACACCGCCTTAAGGCGGAGGCCATCGGCCGGGCGGCCCTGGCCTTGGGGGCGGGCAGGGAGCGCAAGGAGGATGCCATCGATCCTGCCGTGGGGGTTGCAATCTGCAAAAAAGTGGGCGACCGCGTCGCCCCCGGTGATGAGCTGGCCCGCCTGCACCTGAACTGCGCCCCCGGCGATCCGCCGGCGCAGCAGGCCCGCCGCCTGGTCATGGAGGCTTACGAAATCAAGCCGGAACCGGCGGTGGAGCCGCCGCTCATCTTCGGCTACGTTGACCGCAGCGGAAGGCACTACCTAGACTAGACCGGTGACTGTTACAGCACCGGGAGCGGAGGCGAGAAAGGGATGAATGAAAAGATTGACCTAGCCCGCTACATCGACCATACCCTGTTAAAGCCGGAGGCGACGGCGAAGGACATCGCCAGGCTCTGCGATGAGGCGCGCCGCTATAATTTTGCCGCCGTCTGCGTGAACCCCGTTTACGTGGACCACGCTTGCCGGCTGCTGCGCGGCAGCGGCGTCCGCGTCTGCACCGTGGTGGGCTTCCCCCTGGGGGCGTCCACGCCTGCGGCGAAGGCCTTTGAGGCCGGGGAAGCTGTTGCCCGGGGAGCCGATGAAATTGACATGGTCATCCACGTGGGGGCGCTGAAAAGCGGCGACGTTAAGCATGTCCGGGAAGAGATTGCCGCCGTGGTGGAGGCGGCCCGTGGGCGCACGGTAAAGGTGATCCTCGAAACGGGGCTTTTGACAGACGAGGAGAAGATTGCCGCCTGCCGCGCGGCAAAGGAGGCTGGCGCCCACTTCGTGAAAACCTCCACGGGCTTCGGCCCCGGAGGCGCCACCGCCGCCGATGTGCGCCTCATGCGGGAGGCCGTAGGGGCGGGCATGGGCGTTAAGGCCGCGGGAGGCATCCGCACTCGCGAAGCGGCCCTGGAGATGATTGCCGTCGGGGCTACCCGCATCGGCACCAGCTCCGGCGTGGCCATCATCGAGGGCTAGGCGGGGCTTTTTCAATTCGCCGGAAGGTTTTTGCCAAAAAATCGGCGGTCTTTCCAGGAGAGCAGGAATGTGGTAAATTATTAGCTAAAGTAATGCTGCTCCGGCAGGAGCCGCTTTAACATGCGGAGGGGCCGGCGATGGATTTGCCGGAAGTGACCATTTATACCGATGGGGCCTGCTCGGGCAACCCCGGCCCGGGCGGCTGGGCGGCGGTAATCATTGACGGCCGCAACGGAAGCGGCGCGGAAGTGGTGGAAATATGGGGTGGGGAGGAGCATACCACCAACCAGCGCATGGAGCTGCGGGCGGCCATTGAGGCCTTGCGCGCGCTTCCCGGGCCCAGGCGGGTGCGGCTGTACAGCGACAGCGCCTACCTGGTCAATGCCTTCCGGCAGAGCTGGATCTCGCGCTGGCAGGTGAACGGCTGGCGCACCGCTGCCAACAAGCCGGTGGAAAACCAGGATCTCTGGCGGGACCTGCTCGCCCTCGCTTCGCGGCACGAGGTGGAGTGGCTCAAGGTAAAGGGCCACGGTGACAATATTTACAACGCGCGCTGCGACAAGCTGGCCCGCCAGGCCATCCCTTTTTCAGGTTAAAGGCTGTTTCTCCAGGGGGGCATTTTATGCTGGGAAGATTATCATGCCGAGGCAACAGCTTCATTAAATAATTGCACCCCAAATACATAAAGTATTCCTAAAGTTTGCACTGAAAAGAGCCTGGCCCATAATTCCATGGAATAATTTCACATAAACGAAAGGAGGAATTGATGTTGAAACTGCGAGGCAATGCGGTGGTGGCTCAATCGGGCGGTCCCACTGCGGTGATCAACAGTAGTGTCTGCGGAGTGGTCCAGGAATGGCTGAAGAGCGATCCCCCCGGTACCATTTACGGCTCTCTCTTTGGCATCCGCGGCGTCCTGGAAGACAACCTGCTCGATCTTTCCAGGCAGCCGCAGCATATTATCGAAGGATTGCGCTATACCCCGGGAGCGGCCCTGGGATCCAGCCGCTACAAGCTGTCGAAGGAAGAAGACTTCGCCCGCCTGCTGGAAGCATTTAAAAAATACGATGTCCGTTATTTTTTCTACATAGGCGGCAACGACTCCATGGATACGGCGGACAAGGTTGAACGCTTTGCCGCCCGCGTGGGCTACGAGCTCAGGGTCATTGGCGTCCCCAAGACTATTGACAACGACCTGCCTCATACCGACCACTCGCCGGGCTACGGCAGTGCGGCCAAGTTCCTTGCGGCCACGGTTCGCGAAACCGGCCTGGACCTGCAGGGGCTCATCACCAGCAACCGCATTGTCGTCCTGGAAGCCATGGGGCGGAATGCCGGCTGGCTTACCGCTGCCGCCACCCTGGCCAAGAGGGAAGAACATGAAGCGCCGCATCTGGTTTATCTCCCCGAAGTGCCCTTTGACCGGGAAAAGTTCATTCAAGATGTGACCGAAGTTTACCGCGAGTACAGGTATGCTTATGTAGTCGCCTCGGAGGGTATCCGCTATGCCAGCGGCGATTACGTTTTTACCGGCAAGGGGGTCGATCCCTTCGGCCACGTGCAGCTGGGCGGCCTTGCCGAGACCCTGAAAGAGATGATTGAAGAAGATACGGGCATAAACGTCCGGAGCATCGTTCTCGGAACGTTGCAGCGGGCGGCGGCCCATTTTGCCTCCCGCACCGACGCCGACGAGGCTTACATGGTGGGGACTCGGGCGGTCAGGGAGGCGCTGCAGGGCCATTCCGGCATTATGATCACGCTGGTCAGGGAGGGGGATGGCGACGGCTACCGCTGCGGCACCGGCACGGTGGAGCTCTCCAGGGTGGCCAACGTGGAGCATAAGGTGCCCCTCGACTGGATCGCGCCTTCGGGGAATTATGTCCGCGAGCAGTTTTTGGACTATGCCCGCCCCCTGATCATGGGTGAAGTTGCACCTCGGTTTAAGGACGGGCTGCCGGATTATGTTAGCCTGCAAGACTTTGATGTACCAGGATTGAGAAGGAGGCTGGTCAGCGATGCCGCTAGTGCCGTTAAATGAAGTTCTGGGGAAGGCAGACCGTGAAGGCTATGCCGTTGGCGCCTTCAACTGCAATAACATGGAGATTGTCCAGGCCATCGCCCGGGCTGCGGAGGAGGAAAAGGCCCCGGTGATCATCCAGGCCAGCCAGGGCGCGATCAAGTATGCCGGGCTGAATTACATCGTAGCCCTGGTCAAGCAAGCCGCCGCCGAGATATCCGTGCCGGTGGTGCTGCACCTGGATCACGGGACCAGCTTTGAGCAGGTGCTGCAGTGCATCCGCCACGGCTTCACTTCGGTGATGATTGACGGATCGCAGTATCCGCTGGAAGAGAATATCAGGCTGACCCGGAAAGTGGTGGAGATCGCTCATGCCGTGGGCGTCTCCGTAGAAGGAGAGCTGGGGCGGATCGGCGGCACTGAGGACAACATCAGCGTGAGCGAGGCCGAAGCTTTCTTCACCGATCCCGACGAGGCAAAGCGCTTCGTGGAGGAAACGGGCGTTGATGCCCTGGCCATCTCCATCGGCACGGCCCATGGCCGCTACAAGGGTGAGCCCAGGCTTGATTTTGAACGGCTCAAGAAAATAGACGCCCTTGTGCCCTGTCCCATCGTCCTGCACGGATCTTCGGGAGTCCCCGACGAGAGCATCAGGGAAGCGGTGCGCCTGGGTGTGCGGAAGATAAATATCGACACCAACATCCGGGAGGCCTTTGTGGGCGCCATTCGCGAATACTTGCCCGATCACCCCGATGAAATCGATCCGCGGAACATTCTCCGGCCCGCCCGCGAGGCGGCGACGGCCATCATCCGCGAAAAGATCCGCCTCTTTGGCTCCTCGAACAAGGCATGACAGAGGGCGGTTCTGAGATATCGGGGCCCTGCCTGTTTGTCGTCCCACGCGGGACACCAGGGACGTAAGAAATGGTAAAAATTGCGCGGGCGGGCGTGAAAGCCCGCCCGCGCATGTACTTCTCTTAATAAGGACGTCCCACTTTTATCATCAACACCACCTGGATGGCGGCAAAGACGGCAAAAACGACCCAGGCCAGGTAATCGCTTCTGCCCATGCGCAGGACCTTCATTTTTGTTCTCCCCGCTCCTCCGGTGTAGCAGCGCGATTCCATGGCCGTGATGAGCTCGTCGGCGCGCTTGAAGGCGTTGATGAACAGGGGCAGCAGCACGGGAAAGAGCTGAAACGTGCGGCGGATGAAGTTGCCCCGGCCAAAATCGACCCCGCGCGCCGTTTGCGCCTTGATGATCTTCTCCGCTTCCTCGGCCAGCGTGGGCACGAAGCGCAGGGTAATGACCATGGTCAGGGCCAGCTCCTGCGCGGGGAGGCCTATTTTTTGCAGCGGCCGCAGCAGGGCTTCGGCGCCGTCGGTAAGCTCCACCGTGGAGGTGGTCAGGGTGAGTATGGTTGTCACCAGGAAGAGCAACAGCACGCGGATGGACATGAGCGTGCCTATGTGCAAACCCGCGTCGGTGATGTTAATGATCCCCCAGGAGAAGATGACCGCTGCTCCCGGCGGCTTCTGAAAGAGGAGCTGGAACACCCACATGATCGCCAGGAACGGCAGCATGGGGCGCAGCCCCTTCAGGGCGAAGCGAAGCGGTATTTTTGCCGCCAGGATGAGGGCGATGGTAAAAGCGGCAAAGGAGGCGTAGGCGGCATAGTTGTTGGTCAGTATGAGCAGCAGGATGAGCCCTGAGGCCCCGGCGATCTTGGTCCGCGGGTCGAGGCAGTGCAGGGCGGTTTTACCGGGAAGGTAGATGCCCAGGGTCAGGTTCCTGGTCAATTCCAACTTTCCTTCACCCCCGGCCGGCCCAGGGCCTTGACGATTTCAGAAAGAGCCTCCTGGACATTCATGACTCCCGCCGGCACGGCAAAGCCCCTTTCCCGGAGCCGCTGCATGATCTCGACCACCTGCGGCGGCTCGAGGCCGATTTCCTTCAGCCGCCCGACCCTGGCGAGCACCTCCCGCGCCGGCCCGTCGTCGACAATGCGGCCCCGGTCCATGACCACGATGCGCTCCACCAGCCGGGCCACGTCATCCATGCTGTGCGAGATAAAGATGACGGTCATCTCTCTTTCCCGGTGCAGCCTCTCAATTACGTCCAGTATCTCCCTGCGGCCACGGGGGTCGAGCCCCGCCGTGATCCCGTCGAGGATGAGCACCCTGGGGCGGCAGGCCAGGACTCCCGCGATGGCCGCCCTTCTCTTCTGGCCGCCGCTCAGGGCAAAGATGTCCCGGTGGTAAAAGGTTTCTTCATCAAGCCCTACCAGGCGCATGGCCTCCCTCACCCTCTCCCGGACTTCCTGCGGGCTGCAGCCCTGGCGGGTGGGTCCGAAGGCCACATCCTCGCCCACCGTCCGTTTAAAAAGCTGATGGTCGGGGTTTTGGAAAACGTAGCCCACTTCGAACCTGATCCGCACCAGGTCCGTTTTCCGGTCGGCGGTATCCCGCCCGTCAATAAGCACCCTGCCACTGCGGGGGATGTAAAGGGCGTTGAGGTACTGGGCCAGGGTGGTTTTGCCCGCCTGGGAGGGACCGATGAGCCCGACAAACTCCCCGTCGTCAATTTTCAGGTTTATATCAAAGAGGGCTGGCCGGGCAAAGGGAGTCCCCTCTTTGTAGGTATGGTTTAAGTGCTCGATCTCAATTGGCATAGGCTGTTTACAAGCTCCTCCACGTGCAATGTGCCCGGAGCCACGGGATAGCCTCTTTCCCTCAATTCTGCAGCCAATCGCGTCGCCACGGGGATGTCGAGGCCCGCTTCTTCCAGCAGCTCCACCTGGCTAAAAACCTCTCCGGGGGGGCCGTCCATCTTGATCTCTCCCCTGTCCATGACGACCACACGGTCAAAATTAACCGCTTCGCTCATCAAGTGGGTGATGAAGACGATGGCAATTCCCTCTTCGCGGTTCAGCCTTTTTAGGCTCTCGAGAACTTGCTTCCGGCTGCCGGGATCCAGCTGTGCCGTGGGCTCGTCGAGGACGATGCAGTCGGGCTTCATCGCCAGCGCCCCGGCGATGGCCACGAGCTGTTTTTGCCCCTCCGAGAGGTGGCAGATGAGCTCGCGGCGGTATTTGAACATGTTCAGGGCAGCCAGGGCATGGTTGACCCGCTTGCGGATTTCCCGCGGGGGAAGCCCCAGGTTTTCGGGGCCGAAGGCCACGTCTTCCTCCACGATGGAGCTGATGAGCTGGTTGTCGGGGTTTTGAAAAACCATCCCCACCCGCTTGCGTATCTCCAGCAGCTGCTTCCGGTCACTGGTGGCGGTGGAGAGGCCGGCCACAAGGACCTCGCCGGAGGTGGGAGTTAAAAGGCCGTTGAAATGCCTGGCCAGGGTGGATTTCCCCGATCCGTTCTGGCCAATTATGGAGATGAATTCGCCTTGCCCGATCTGTAGGGAAATGCCCCGCAACGCCTCTACCGGCTTTGCGGAGGCAGATTGATAGCTGAAAAAGACATTTCTAAACTCCACCAGCGGCTTCAACACAGCTACGGCTCCCGTTAATTAAAATATGGCCCGATAAAAAAATTTTACCGGTTGCTTCCGGCCGGGTCTTCAAATCCCCTGATTCTTTTGATACTGCTAACCAGGAGAACGGTTAAAACCGTGGCCACGATCATTTCGGGAATACCCTGGGCCAGGCCAAAAGTAACGGCCAGTTCAACAGTAAGGTAATCTCTGATTACCGCCATTCCAAGCACGAAGACTGTATTGGTGGCGGTGCCCACGATGCCGGCCAGGGTGTAGCCCAGGTATGGATTAATCTTTCTTGTTGCCGCGTAGGCCAGATAGGCGGTGATGCCGATAAACAATCGCGGCAATATGGCCACGAGGGGATCGCTGAACATGGGCAAGGTAGCTCTTATAAAACTGATGAGGCCAAAAATAAATCCTATGAGCAGGCCCACAACCGGTCCCTCGAGGAGTCCTCCCAGGATCGCCGGAATGTGTAAAATGGTGGCATGGCCCAGCGGCGTAGGTACCGCGATCAAGCCCAGTGGAGTTACTCCAAGCAAGATGGCAATGGCCCCGAGTATGCCGGAGACGACAATCTTGCGGATGGTTAGCTTCAAAACATTCCCCCCTCTATAATCAAATGTTGAGAAAAGTTAAGAGAAAAGATAACAGGTCTGTATTCGACATGGACAGGGTGATTCCTTCTATCATCAGAACTGTCAATATTTAAAATCATGCGCCACTAGTTGGAAAAATTTCAAACAATATCGACTACCGCGAGCTGCATTGGCTGCGGCGGCGGATTCAACGGTCCCCGAGTATTATATTACCTTAAGGATGCGGCATTGTCATTTTTAAATTCGAGGCAGGGCAGCGGTAGAAAATTGTAAAAAAATAGGTAAAATTATCAAAAAAGGGATCAGAGCTGCTGGAAGTGAATAAAAATAGGCATTACAAGAAGGGAGGCAGACAAGGTGTCAGCAGGGATACGGATCAAACCTGTGACGACCAAGAGCGACCGTAATATTTTTGTCAAGCTGCCATGGCAAATCTACCGCAATGACCCCAACTGGGTCCCCCCGCTGCTCATGGACATGCACAACACGCTCAACCCGAGGAAAAATGCGCTGCTGCGCCTCGGCCCCTACTGCTTCATGCTGGTCTTTAAGAGAGAACAGCCGGTGGGCCGCATCGGGGTGGGCATGGATGAAAGGCTGAACCGGGCCAAGCAGAAAAGAATGGGCTACCTTACCCTCTTTGAGTCGGTGGAGGACTACTCCGTCGCCCGGGCGCTGTTTGATGCCGGGCTGGCCTGGCTGCGGGAACAGGGAGCCGAAGAGGTCACCGGGCCCCAGTCGCCCAGCAACGGCGATGACTACCGCGGCTTGCTGGTCAAGGGCTTTGATTCGCCGCCGGTCCTGCTCAACTCGTACAATCCCAGTTACTACCCGAAGTTTTTCGAGCAGTACGGCTTTGAGAAGCATTTTGATCGATATGCCTACTTTTACGATCTCACCAACGGGCCTTCGGAGCGCCTGCGCAAAGGCGTGGAAGCGGTGCACCGCCGCTACAATTTCCGGGTGCGCCCCATCAATTTAAAAAACCTCCGGCAGGAAATGGTGCTCATCAAGGATATCGTCGAGCGCTCCATGCCCGAATGGCCGGACATGATCCCGCCGAGCATGGAAGAGATTGAAGCGGAAGCGGCAAAATTGAAGCAGCTGGCCCAGCCCGAGTTGGTCTTGTTTGCTGAAAGCGAAGAGGGCGAACCCATTGGTTTGTCCATCGCCCTGCCCGATTACAACCAGGTCCTGGCCCACCTCAACGGGCGGCTTTTTCCCTTTGGTATTATCAAGTTTTTCTGGTATAAGCGCAAGATCAAGGGAGCCAGGGTCTTCGTCCTCTTCGTGGCCCCGGAATGGCGCAAGCGCGGCATATCCGCTGCCCTCTACTACTACACCATGCGGAATGCCTACCGCCTGGGTTATACCTTTGGCGAAGGCTCGACCATCCACGAATTCAACAGGGCGATGAACCTCGACGCCAGGAAGGCCGGCGGAGAGCTATACAAAATCTACCGCGTCTACATGAAAATGCTGTAGCCGTCTGCAGGGGCGGCCCATGTCCGCCCGAGGCCGCCCCTGCAATCCTTAATCAGGGGCGTATAACTGGAAGGGGCTGCCCTTTTGGACAGCCCCGTTTTATACCTGTCAGCGGCTGGCTCCGCCGCCGCCGGATGAGCCTCCGCCGAAGCCGCCGCCGCCGAAGCCTCCTCCGAAGCCTCCGCCGAAACCGCCGCGGAAGCCTCCGCCGAAACCTCCAAAGCCGCCAGGGGGATAGGGGCCCCCGCGCCCGGAGTGCCTGAAGATGAGCGGGATAATAAAGAAGAACAGGAGAAGGAGGACCAGCACGATGAGCGCTCCACTGTCAGAATAGCCCGGGGCTGGAGGCAGCTCCGGGTATTCCCCCAGCGGGGCCAGGACATCTTCAAGGCTGGCGCCGTATTCTTTGGCTACTTCGGAAGCCAGGGCGAGGTAGCCCATCTTGATGCCGGCGGCATAGTTTCCTTCTTCCCATTGGGGAAGGACGTAATAGTCAAGAATGTAGCCTGCTTTGCCGTCGGGGATGGCCCCTTCCAGCCCGTATCCCACCTCGATGCGCACCTTGCCGCTCTGCCCGGCCAGGAGCCTTTCCCGGTCTACCAGGAAAAGCACGCCATTGTTCTTATCCTTTTTCCCCAGCCCCCAGCTGCGAAAAAGGGTCAGGGCATATTCCTCGATGGTCGCCCCGCTCATGCTCTCCACCGTGACAAGGACCAGCTCAGCTCCCGTTTTCTTCTCCAGGGCTTCGCCCACGGCGGAGAGCTCGGCAAGGGTCTGCTCATCGAGGAGATTGGCATAGTCATTTACATAAGTTGCTGTTGAAGGCGGCGGGGGTACCTGCGGCGCCGCCACAGCGATGGCCGCGGCAAGGCAGAGCAGGGCGGCGGCTGCGAGGGAAGCTGCCGCGCGGCTAAGCTTGTATGCTCGTTTCACCTTATTCTCTCCCTAAGAGATAATCCGTCGAATAAAAAGGAGAAGCGGCAGTTTGCCGGAAAAAGGAAGCATATACGTTGAACGCTGGAGGTTTATTTAATTGCTGAAATCAACTTCCGGCACCTTGCCGGCCCCTTCATCCGCTTCAAAGTAGTCCCTGCTGCTGAAGCCAAATAGCCGCGCCACGATTACCGTGGGGAAGCGGCGCACCGCTGCATTATACTCTCTAACAGAGTTATTGTAATCCATTCTCGCTACGGCGATGCGGTTTTCTGTACCGGCCAGCTCATCCTGAAGCTGGCGGAAATTGGCGTCTGCTTTGAGGTTGGGGTAGTTTTCGACAACTACAAGCAGGCGGGACAGGGCGCTGCTCAGCTCCGCCTCGGCGGCGGCGCTTTCGGCGACAGTTTGCGCCCCGGCCAGCTTGGCGCGGGCGGCGGTGACGTCGGCAAGAACCTCTTTTTCATGCGCGGCGTATCCCTTGACCGTTTCTACCAGGTTGGGAATCAGGTCCAGGCGGCGCTGCAGCTGGTTTTCAACCTGGCTCCAGTTGTTGTTCACCTGTTCATCCAGGACCACGAGGCGGTTGTAGCTGCCGATGAAAGGCAGCACCAGCAGAACTATCAGCAGTACTGCTATGGCCAGAAAAACAATCAGCCCATTTTTCATTCCATGCCCTCCCCCGGAATAATCTATGGTCTTGTGCCATACTTTTAATACATCTTCATTGTAACTGATACCAGGGGCAGCGTAAAGGGCAACCCATACCTTGAGCGGACCCCTCCCTGGTTTATCCTGCGGTCGAAGCAATTTCCGCCCTTGTCATCCTGGGGGCGTCCCCCTGCCTGCATAAACCCGAAGCTTCTCCGTCTTGAGGGCTGCAGCAATAAATGCGGCTCCTTCCCATACTTATGAAAAACTGTTTGTCATACTTGAATGCTGTTGCTAAAATTAGGAGTAACCCATGCTGGAGGTTGAATAAATGAAGATTGCTCCGAATATCACGGCCCTGATTGGCAAGACCCCTCTGGTCTACTTGAACCGGATTGTGGAAGGCTGCGCCGCCAGGGTAGCCGCGAAGTTGGAATTCTTTAACCCGGGCGGCAGCGTGAAGGACCGCATCGGCTTGAGCATGATCGAGGCTGCCGAGCGGGAGGGGTTGATTAAAGAAGACACCATTATCGTCGAGCCCACCAGCGGCAATACGGGGATTGCCCTGGCCATGGTCTGCGCGGTGAAGGGCTACCGCTGCGTTTTGGTGATGCCGGAGACCATGAGCGTGGAGCGGCGCGCCTTGCTGAAGGCTCTCGGGGCCGAGCTCGTCCTGACCCCCGGAGATGAGGGCATGGCCGGCGCCGTGCGCAAGGCTGAGGCAATGGCCGCCGCCGACAAGCGCTGCTGGATACCCCAGCAGTTCGCCAACCCCGCCAACCCGGCGGCGCACGAGTCCTCCACCGCCCGGGAGATCTGGGAGGACACGGAGGGAAGGGTGGATATTTTTGTCGCCGGTGTAGGCAGCGGCGGCACCATCACCGGGGTGGGCCGGAAGCTGAAGCAGAGGAAGCCTTCCCTGCAAATTGTGGCCGTGGAGCCGGCCGCCTCCGCCGTCCTTTCCGGCAGGCCGCCGGGGCCGCACCGCATCCAAGGCATTGGCGCCGGCTTTATTCCGCCGGTGCTGCAGCGGAAGCTTATCGACGAGGTCATCGCGGTGAGCGATGCCGCTGCCTTCGAGACGGCGCGCCGCCTGGCCAGGGAAGAAGGTATCCTGGCGGGCATCTCCGCCGGCGCCGCCTGCTGGGCTGCCCTGCAGGTAGCCCGCCGCCCTGAAAACAAAGACCGGCTTATCGTCGTCATTCTCCCCGATCTCGCCGAGCGCTACCTTTCCACCGCGCTTTTTAACATTTAAGTCACCCCTGGTTGATTTTCGTTTAACCGCTACCTGAATACATAAAACTAATTTTTTGTTTAATTAAGCAGGAATTTAACTAACAATGAAGAATTGTCTATCAATAATAATGGAGGTCATGAACCCCGGTTCCGTAGCTTAGGCGCTTGGACCGGGTGGAGACACTAGCGCAACCGGCCATTAAAGGCGGTTATTTTATTTACCAAAAGCGGAAGATATACCTTCAGAAAAACGCTGAATAATTGGTTGAACGAGAAATCTTTACTTGTATGCCAACTTGCAGGCCACAGCTGATCAAAAAAATGCTTTAACACATGATAAAATTAGGATTTTACTTTAGACAATAGAAATACCATAAACTGGTAGTTACTTATAGTATATGGCAAACAATTTCCAAGCTGTAACATTCTAAAATAAAGGAGGAATAAAGAATGAACCGTTTTTATAAGTTCAAGCTGCCGTTCATAATGACAGCGATGGCCCTGCTGCTCTGCTTGCTTTGCGGCGTGGCAACTGCTGAAGAGCCGAAAACCTGGTAAGTGGATGCGAATCTTGGGAGTGACACAGAGGGTTTAGGTTCTCAGGAGTCTCCTTATCAGACGATCCAGAAAGCTATTGCGGTAGCTAGTGACGGTGACATTATATTTGTAAAAGCGGGCACCTATGCAATCCCGAGCACAATCTAAATTAACAAGGCACTTACCTTGCGAGGACCAAACCATGACAAGAACCCTACCCAAGGTGGACAGCGGGAAGCTGAAGCTGTCTTAGATGGAGGCAGCACCAACCGCTTTCTAAGGATCCGAGCGAGTAATGTGACCATAGAGGGCTTTACGATTACCAGCAGTGGAAAAACAGCCATTTGGCAAAACGGGGCTGATGCGGTAGACGGTCTTGTTATTCGAAATAATATATTTGACGGCAATTCGGAAGCGTTTGCTACATCTGTTGCCGCAGCGGGCAACCCCAACACGCTGAATAATTTACACTTTGTAAACAACCTGATAGTTAATAATACATCCCGGTCGTTTTCCCACTATACCGGTGTAATGGGAACGAATTTCACAATCGAGGGCAATGAGATTCGCGAGTCCCTTTGTGGATTTCACCTTGGAAATGTGGACGGTGTAACAATTGCCAATAATCACATAACGCTTGGCGATAATTATTGGGCTATTCTACTGGCCGGTACAACTTCTGATAACGTAGTGATCGCTGATAACATTCTTGATGGCCAGAATACCGCGGGTGTAGGCATCTCAGTGTGGTATGAAAAAGTAGACCTGGGCAAGGTCACCGTTGAAAATAATACAATCAAAAATTTT
>JAAZIN010000146.1 GCA_012800855.1 Bacillota bacterium | reverse complement strand
AGGGCGCCAAATTTTTCGCCCCCACCTGGGACAATGGGACGTGCCTTTTTGTCCCACTTTCAAGCGATGTGGCATCGCGGCCCCCAGGCGACCGCAGCAACTATGCCGGCCCGGCAGTTAGCGGAACACGGGTGGTCTCGCCTGAAAAAAGGTCAATCAGGAGCAGGGTATCTTCCAGCGTGCCGCCCATACCGGCCAGAAGCTTTACCGCCTCCGCCACCTGCCAGGAGGCCACCAAGGCCGGGGTGAAGGGCGGGTTTCCGAATTGTGTTTCCACGCCCCGGCCGCAGCCTTCGCTTTGCCGGCCGTAGATGGCGGCAAGAAGGGGGTGTCCCGGCCGGATCACCGCCACCTGCCCCATGAACCCGGCAATGGCGCCATGCACCAGGGGTATGCGCAGCTTCTGGCAGGCCTCTTCAACGGCAAAGCGGGTTTGCAGGTTGTCAAGGCAGTCGAGGACCACCGTGCAGCCCTGGAGCAATTGGGGCAAATTTTCGGCATCGCCGCGGCAGCTGTGGGCGGCTACCTCCACGGCGCCGTTGACCTTTTGCACCCGCCGCGCTGCCGCAGCGGCTTTGTTCACGGACAGCTCCCCTTCAAGGGCCAGAAGCTGGCGGTTAAGGTTGCTTGAATCAAAGGTGTCGCTGTCGATGACCGTGAGCCGGCCCACACCGCAGCGGGCCAGCAGCTCGATGGCAAAGCCGCCCAGGCCGCCGACGCCTACCACGCCGGCATGGGCCCGCAGCAGTTTTACCTGGCCGGCGATGCCCAGTGTGCCCAGGTTGCGCTCGTACCTGTCGGGAACCACCCCGGCCTCGAGCGCGGCAATCTCCACTTCGCGGCGGGAGAGGCCCAGCCGGCCGGCCAGGAAAACGGTATCTTCCAGCGTAAGGTAGCGATAGCTCATGCCGGCGGGATTAACCCCGCTTCGGGAATGCTGCAGCAATATTTCCCCTATTTCTGGCGATGCCATGACTCGACCTCCCCAAGGGGGCGCTGTGCACCCCCTCGAAAGTCAAGGATGTGAAGCTTTAAAAGCGGGAGCTAGCGCTCCGCAACATCGTCCCGCGGTCGGATTTCCACCAGGGGGGCCCTGCTCCAGAGCCGCTCCAGGTTGTAGAATTCCCTCGCTTCGGGCTGGAAAAGGTGAATCACCAGGTCGCCGTAATCAAGGACCACCCACCATCCCTCCTGGTAGCCTTCCAAGCCCAGGAGAGGGCGCCGGCGCTCCCTGAACTTCTCCATGAGGTAGTCGCAGATGGCGTGAACCTGGGCCCGCGTTCTGCCGGTGGCAATGAGGAAGTAGTCGGCGATAATGGAAACCTTGCTGACCTCCAGCAGGATGAGATCCTCCGCTTTTTTCTCCGCAGCCAACTCCGCCGCCCACAAAGCCAGCTCCCGGGAGCTGCTTGCCGCTTCCGACAAGCAGTTCACCTCCTTGAAAATGGTTATTGTTTCTTTTGATGCTCGGTATAATTGCGGCCAATGATCACGGTCACGTCAACCTCCGCCGCGGGGTCAGGCCGGTGCAGCATGGATGAGCCCGGTATGTAAAGGGCTACCGCCCTGGCCTTGTCCACGGTCTCTCCCAGGGCGATGACCTGCGATTCCGCATAATCAAAGTGATCGGCGTTGCCCTTTCTAACCACCTGGAAGCCCTCCTGCTCCAGGAGAGCGGCTATCTCCGAGGCCAGGCCATCAATGCCGCTGCCGTTCAGCACCTCCACCCTCACTTCGGCAGGCGACACCAGGTAGCCCTCGTTTATGAGACGCACGATATCCTTCAGCGCCTCCCGGTCAGGCACCCAGTAGAGGGCGCCGTCGATGACCTCTTCTTTCCCCGGCAAGATTAGCCTTTTCATTCCGGCATAATCGTATGCCTCAAATTGCTCCCGCAGGGCCGCCAGCTCGCGCCAGGCAAGATCTGTCTCAATGAAGGGAGACAGGGTCTTGATCATCTTGGGCCACTGCCAGAACTTTTTGCCCTGCATCTGCCGCCACAGCTGCGCCAGGACCTGCTGCTGCCTGTCCAGCTGCTCCCAGGGCGGCTCCCGGTAGTCCGCCGTGAGGAAGTAGCGGTAGAGCTCAAAACCGCTGAGGCGTCCCTTTTCTTTCGGCAGCAGGGAGGCGGCGCCTTCCCCATCTTCCATGAGGCTGCTGCAGTCCACACCGCCCAGGTAGTCCCCCAGGACAATCAGCCCCTGGTAATTAAGGGCCAGGTAATGGTGCACCGGAATGCCGATAAGCTCCTGCACCAGTTCAAAGAAAGCAGAGGGCTCGAGATGGCGGTATGCCTGCCCCAGTGGCTCCGGGCCGCGCTCTTCAGTTTCGACAAGAGTGTTTCCGGGTATGTACAGAAGGCTGACAAAACCGCTGGGGGGGTGGTGGTGAACGAGCAGCAGCCTCTCCACGTAGGGGTTAGCCCCCCAGTAGTCGATGCCGTAGAGAAGGTAAACCCGCTCGTCGCCGCCTCTCTGCAGGCGCAGGGCCTGGGCCCAATCGGCTTCGTTGTGCATGGAATTGAAGGTGCTGATGAGGTTGACCGAGAAAACTACCGCCAGGATGAGGAGCATGAGCGCAGCGAGAAGAAGCAGCAATTTGCGCCTGCGTTTGGATCTCTTTTTGGGCTTCTGCAGCAGGTATGACCTGCTGTAGTGCATCTTCTAGCCTCCGTTCTCCTTCTCTTTTAAGCCGGCCAGCAAGCTGTTGCGGAAGTAAACCGAACGGGGGTGGAGCGGGAACCCTCTCCTGATGACCGACGCAATGGTCAGATTTACAGCGGCCAAGAGGGCAGCATCGAGGGAGACCTGGGCAAGCTCCCGCAGCTTCTCCACTCCGCCAAAATCCCGCCCCGGCTCAATCATATCGGCCAGGTAGATCACCTTGTCCAGCAGCGACATCTTCTCGTGCCCGGTGGTATGATAGGCTACGGCCCTGAGCACCGCGGGATCGCTCAGGCCCAGCTCGTGCCGCAGCAGGGCGGCACCCACCGGCGCATGCAGCAGCCGCCTTTCTGCCAGGGTAATCCGGTCCAGCTGCAGGCCGTACAGCTCCGCCTTCCGGCACAGCTCCTCTCTTGTGCAGGCCTTTCCATAGTCGTGGAGCAGCCCGGCCAGGTAAGCCCGGCGGCAGTCGGCCCGGTAGCGGCCCGCAAGGCGCTCCGCCGTCTCGGCCACGCCCAGCGAATGCCGGTAGAGTTCCTCGCCGAGGTGCTCCTCCATTAATTTACGGTAGCGCTTTAGGTCCATGTACTGTTACCGCTTCTGGAATATTTGTCATCGCCCCGGCCTTGCCGCGATCAAATGCAACTAGGCGGAATATTGCGTCATTTTAAATCGATTTTTTTACCGCCCTCAGGATTCTTCCCGGGGCTTGGCCTCGCTCACCACGATCTTCCTGCCGCCCAGGTCGGCCCCGTTTGTCTTTTCCATGATTTCTGCCATCTCCTCTTCGTTTACCTCCACAAAGCCGTAGCCCCTGGATCTGCCGGTAGATCTTTCGGTAATAATGCGGCAGCCCAGCACTTCTCCGAACTGGGCAAAAAATTCCTCCAACTGCTTTTCGGTGGTACTCCAGGGGATATTCCCCACGTAAAGCGTTCGCGTCATCAAGCCACCCCCATGAGTATTATAACCTATTTCCACAGTTAACAAACTCTTTTTTGTAGAGGCCGTGCTTTTTAATGTACTGCTCCACCGGTTCCGGGGTGAGGTACTTGATCGTTCTCCCCAGGGCCACGCGCTGGCGAATAAAGGTGGAGGATATGGCCAGGGCCGGTATCTCCAGCAGGTGGATCCTGGCCCGCAGTTCCGGGAGGAGCTTCCCCGTTATTTCATCAAGCCTGTCCAGGGGGTATCCCGGGCGCGTAACGGCGATAAAGGTGCAAAGCTTGAGCAGCTCGGTGTAATCTTTCCAGGTGCTAATCTCCAGGATGGCATCGGCCCCGGTGATAAAGAAGAGGTTGGTCCCGGTGGCGAAGCGGGAGGTAAAGTAGCGGATGGTGTCAATGGTGTAGGAGGGTTCTTTTTTATCCACCTCCACCCGGGAGACAACAAAGAAGGGGTTGGACATGACGGCAAGGGTGGTCATGATGTAGCGGTGCTCCGCCGGTGTAACCTGCTCTTTTGACTTGTGCGGCGGCAGGCCGGCGGGGATGAAGATGACATAGTCCAGGAGAAACTGCTGCCGCGCTTCTTCGGCCGTGACCAGGTGCCCCATGTGGATGGGGTCAAAAGTGCCGCCCATGAGGCCAATGTTCAGGGGGCCGGGTTTTTGAATGGCTGGCAAGGGCAAAGGCACAGGCTCCTCTTAAGATTATGCATCAAAGTAAAATTCTTCTTCGCCGATGCAAACCGTATCTCCTGCTTTGGCGCCCATTCTTTTTAGCGCCTCCTCCAGGCCCAGGCGCCGGCAGTAGCGCTGGAAGCGTCGCAGGGACTCCTCGTTGTCAAAATCGATCCGCGCCGCGGCCCTCTCAATGCGGGAGCCGCGCACAACGAAGGCATCGCCCACCTTCTCCACGGTAAAGGCGCTCTCCCGGGCCGGCGGAGGGGGTGGGATGGGCTCCGCCTCCTCCTCGGCGGCTTCCTCCCGGGGCAGGGCGGCCAGGCGCGCCAGTTCGGCGGCAAGGCGGCGCACCAGCTCCTTCACCCCGGCACCGGTGGCCGCGGAGATGGGCAGCAGCTCCGGCGGCTGCTCCTCCTTCTCCGCAATGGCGCGCCGCAGGCGGGCCAGGTTTTCCTCCGCGCCGGGAAGGTCCATCTTGTTGCCGGCAACCAGGCGGGGATAGCGGGCCAGCCGCTCGCGGTAAAGTTTTAGCTCCCGGAGGAGCTGGAAATAGGCTTCCACCGGATCGGGCTGCGCCGCCGGGGAAAGGTCGATGACCAGGAGCAGCAGCAGGTTGCGCTCCACATGCCTCAGGAAGCGGTGGCCCAGCCCCGCGCCGCGGTGGGCGCCTTCAATGAGGCCCGGCAGGTCGGCCACGACAAAGCTCTCCCCTGCCTCCGTCTCCACCAGGCCGAGCTGCGGGGCCAGCGTGGTAAAGGGATAATCGGCCACTTTCGGCCGGGCGGCGGAGATGCGCCGCAGCAGCGTGGACTTGCCAGCGTTGGGAAAGCCCACCAGGCCGACCTGGGCCAGCAGCTTCAGCTCGAGGTAAATTTTGCGCTCCTCGCCCGGCAGACCCTTTTCGGCATGGCGGGGGGCCTGGTGCCTGGAGGTGGCAAAGCGGCTGTTCCCGCGGCCGCCCGCGCCGCCCGCGGCCACCTTTACCTTCTGCCCCGGTTCGGTGAGATCGGCCAGCAGGCGCCCCTGCTCGTCCCGCACGACGGTGCCCAGGGGAACGGGGATGAACAGGTCTTCGCCGCGCCGGCCGTGGCGATTGGCGGGGCCCCCGTTGGCCCCGTTGGAGGCCCGCCAGCGCCGCCGGTAGCGCAGGTCGAGAAAGCTGTGCTTGGAAGGATCGGCAATGAGGTAGACGCTGCCCCCGTCGCCGCCGTCGCCGCCGTCGGGACCGCCCCTGGGAACATATTTTTCGCGGCGGAAAGAGACCGCGCCGCTGCCGCCCCGTCCGCCGCTCACCTCAAGCCATATTTCATCAACAAAGATAAGGCACCGCCTCCCGCTTGGCCTCTTATCCTAGTCCTCCAAAAAGAAAAAAAACCGGGGAAGCCCCGGCTTTTATACCACCGCCTCGCTGTCGAGGGGATAAACGCTGACCCGCTTGCGGGCCCGGCCGTCGTACTCGTAAACCACTTTTCCACTGGCCAGGGCGAAGAGAGTGTCGTCCTTGCCCTTGCCCACGTTAATCCCGGGATGGATGCGGCTGCCTCTCTGGCGGACCAGGATGCTGCCCGCCGTAACGATCTGGCCGCCGTATCTCTTCACACCAAGACGCTTGGACCTGCTGTCGCGGCCGTTGCGTGAGCTGCCGCCACCTTTTTTATGCGCCATGCCTACACCTCCTCCAGGCCTGCAAAAATTCCCCTAAGCCTCGATCTGCTCGATGAGAACTTCGGTAAAGGGCTGCCGATGCCCCCGCTTGCGGCGGTAATTTTTCTTCGGCTTATACTTGAACACGATGATCTTGCGCGCGCGTCCCTGGGCCGTTACCCTGCCCTTGACCCGGCAGCCCTCCACGTAGGGCTGGCCGACTCTCGTTTCCGCGCCGTCGCTGTAAAGCAAGACCCGGTCAAAAACCACTTCTTCTCCCTTTTGGGCCGACAGCTTCTCCACGCGCAGCCTCAGCCCTTCCTCCACGCGGTACTGCTTGCCGCCCGTTTCAATGATGGCGTACATCCTTAACCCCTTCCTACTAGGGACTCGCCGAAGCAGGCACCGAAGCAGTTTCGGTTTTAAGAGCCCTCTTCGAGCGGTGACAGAGAATCCACGCCGATTTTAGCACGCGCCGCCGCCTTTGTCAAACCGGCGGGTTCAAAGAGGAGGCCGTTTTTTCAGGCTTCCGCCCGGGCTTGTGCCTCCCTGCGGCAACGGGGACGGCGCGGGCAAAAGTGCGGCAGACCTCGGTTATCTCCGCCCGCACCACCTGGCTGACCAGTTCCCCAGCGCCCTCCACGTTGATCACGTAGCCGTGAATGCGGGCAATGCCGTTTTCGGGATCGCTGCTGTGGGGCTCTTCAATAAACAGCTCCAGCACGTCGCCCACGGCAACGGGAAAAGCCATCTTTTCGATTTCTTTCCGGCTTCCCGCCGCAATGACGCGGTAATGCTCGATGTGCATATCCTCGGAGCCGCGGATGAAGACGTGTCGGCCCAGCTCTTCTTCCATCTTTTTTAAGTTGCTGCCGCCGGTCCCGATAATAATGGAGGCCACTTCGGGATGCATCTCCACCAGGACGGCTTCCCGCGGCGCTTTTTGGAGCATCTTCTTCAGCTCCCGCTCGATGCGCAGGGAGGCGGTGAGCGCCGTGGAAACACGCCCGCTGCCGTTGCAGTAGGGGCAGTTCTGCTGCAGCACCTGGGCGAGGTCCTGGCGCACCTTTTTGCGGGTCATCTCCACCAGGCCCAGGCTGGTCAATCCCAGGACGTACGTCTTGGTGCGATCCTGCTTGATCGCCTCGTTGAGCTTGCTTAAAACCTTCTGGCGGTGCTCCTCGATGGCCATGTCGATAAAATCCACAATAATAATGCCGCCGATGTCGCGCAGCCGTACCTGGCGGGCGATCTCCTCCGCCGCTTCCAGGTTGGTTTTTAAAATGGTTTCGGCAAGATTGCGGCGCCCCGTATAGCGCCCCGTGTTGACATCAATCACCGTCAGAGCCTCGGTTTCGTCAAAGACCAGGTAGCCGCCGCTTTTCAGCCAGACCTGCCTCTGGAGAGCCTTCTCGATCTCCTTCTCGATGCCGTAGCGCTCGAAAATGGGCTCAGGGCGGTCATAGAGGCGCACCTTTCTTTTCAGCTGGGGTGAAAAGCAGTCCAGGACTTCGCAAACTTTTTCGTACTCGTGCTCATCGTCGATTAAAAAGGTGCTAAAGTCCTCCACAAAAAGATCACGGGCGATGCGGCAGGTTAAGGCGAGGTCCTGGTATAAAATGGCGGGAGCTGTCTTCTGCTGGAAGCGGGTGAGAACACGGCGCCACAGCTGCATTAAAAACTGCAGGTCCTGGGCCAGGGCGCTCCTGTCGGCGCCCTCGGCCACGGTGCGCACGATGAGGCCCATGTCGGGGGGGCGGATCTTCTCCGCCTCGCGGCGCAGCCTCTCCTTTTCGGTTTCGCTCTCGATGCGCCTGGAAACACCCACGTAGTCGGCGCCCGGAACGAGGACCAGGTAGCGCCCCGGCAGGGTAATCTGGCCGGTCACCCTGGCGCCCTTGGTCCCAAAAGGCTCCTTTACCACCTGGACGATGATCTCCTCGCCCACCTTGAGCAGCTTCTCAATGGCGGCGCGGGCCGGGGGAGGGTTCTCATCGTTATGGATATCCGTGTAGACATCATCAACGTACAAAAAGGCGTTCTTCTCCAGGCCGATATCGACAAAGGCCGCCTGCATGCCCGGCAGGACATTGGCCACGATGCCCTTGTAGAGATTGCCCACGATGCGGTGTTCCAGCGGCCGCTCGATGTAAAGCTCGACGAGCTTGCCGTTCTCGAGTATGGCCACCCGCGTGGCCCGGTTGTTGCAGTTGACCAGGATCCTCTTATCCATGCGCCTTCCAACCACCTCCTTCGGGAAAAGGTTCGGCCAGGGTCTCCTTCCGGTATATGTAGAGGCCCTGGCGGTGCAGCCTCCAGAGATGTTCGGCCGGCTCCTTCGCCTCCGGCAGCAGCTGCTCCAGGAGGCGGAAGGGGGCTAGGCCGCCCTTGCTCCCCACCTGCAGCAGCAGGCGGAGGGCCAATCCATTTTCTCCAGGCGGCAGCAGCCCGGCGGAAAAAATAAAGGGGCGGATATCCTGCTCGCCGGCCTGGCCCTTCCTGCCGGGGCGGCGCACCATAATTTGCCGCTGGGCGAGCAGCCTGTCCAGGGCTTCCTGCAGCGCCTCCGCCGGGGGAGCGGTGCCTTCCTCCCTCCAGAAAGCATGGTAGAGAGCGGCGTTAACCTCCGCCGCCAGCGAAGGCGCCCCCGGCGGCACGGTGACAGCGCCGGTCAGGGCAAGGCCGGCGGGAAGCTGTTCGCCTAGGCGTCGCAGGAAGGAGACGGGTTCCAAGGGCTCGGCGAGGTCCACTTCACCGTATTCCTTCGCCGCGGTGGCTCCCACGGGAAGAGGCGCGGCCAGGCTAAAGCGGGGGCGGGGGCTGAAACCCTGGGTAAAGGCCAGCGGCAGGGCGGCGCGGCGCATGGCCCGCTGAAACAGGCGCAGCATGTCGAGGTGGGAGAGATAGCACAGTTCCTTGCCGCGGGCAAAGCGAAAGCGAATCCGGGTCATCGTGGCACCTCGTTGTTCCTTTTTCATCAGGGGCGGCTCTCCTGCCGGGCCCGGCGGTACTCCCGGAGCAAGAGTTCCTTGCTGATGCCGCTGTGGAGGTGATCCCAGGGCAGGGGTGCCTCTTCATCCAGGCGCCGGTAGGCATAATCTTCAGGGTTTATGCCCATCTCCGCAAAGGTATCCAGCCACCGCTGCAGCGAAAAGTGCTCCGACCAGCCGTCAAAGCGGCAGCCTCTCTGCCAGGCCCTCTCCAGCAGCGGCGCCAGGCGGCGGTCGCCGCGGGCAAAAACCGCTTCCAGGAAGCTGTTTCCGGCATCGTGCCAGCTCAGCTCAATCCTGCGCAGGGGGCGGAAAAGCTCCTGCAGGAGCTGCTGGCGGCGCTTCACCTCGGGCATGGGCAACTGCGGCTCCCACTGGAAGGGGGTATGGGCCTTGGGCACAAAGGTGGCCACGCTTGCCGCGAGGCGAATCCGCCGGTGCCCGGCTTCCCTGAGGCGCCGCATGAGCGCCTCGCAGAGAGAGGCAATGCCCCTCAGGTCCTCTTCCTCCTCCGTGGGCAGCCCGATCATGAAATATAGCTTGAAGGACTGCCAGCCGGCGGCGGCGGCATCGCCCACGGCGGCCAAGATGTCAGCATCGTTGATGTTCTTGTTGATTACCCGGCGCAGCCGCTCCGTGCCCGCCTCGGGGGCAAAGGTGAGACTGCCGCGCCGCCCCCGGTGAAACTGCTTGGCCAGCTCCACGGAAAAAGAATCGAGGCGCAGCGAGGGAAGGGTAAAGCTGATGTTGCCGGCGGCGTGCTCCGCCTGGAGGTCGCCCACGAGGGCGTCAATACCCGGGTAGTCGCAGCTGCTCAGCGAGGCCAGGGACAGCTCCTCGTAGCCGGTGGTGCGCAGCATTTCCCGGGCAATTTGCTTCACCCTTTCGGGGCTGCGCCGGCGCACCGGACGGTAGATGATGCCGGCCTGGCAGAAGCGGCAGCCCCGGCTGCAGCCCCGGAAAAGCTCCACCATGCCGCGGTCATGCACCGCCTCGATATGGGGCACGATGGGGGCAAGGGGATGGGGGGCCTGCTCCAGGTTCCGGACTACCCTCTTCCGCACCACGGGAGGGGCCGCCTCATGAAGAGTGGTCATCCCCTGGAAGTCGCCGCCGGCCCCGTAAATGGGACGGTAAAATCCCGGCACGTAAACGCCCTCCACCATGGCCAGGCCGGCCAGGAGAGCCTCCTTGTCGCCCGGCGCCTCGCGGCTGAGGGCCATCCAGCGCTGGAGAATTTCCGGCAGGGCTTCCTCCCCGTCGCCCAGCAGGAAGAGGTCAAAAAAGGGGGCCAGGGGCTCGGGATTAAAGGCGCAGGGCCCGCCGCCGATAACAAGCGGCTCCCCGCCGCCGCGATCCCTGCTGTAAAGGGGGATCCCCGCCAGGTCAAGCATGTTCAGGACATTGGTGTAGCTCAGCTCGTACTGCAGCGAAAATCCAACGATGTCAAATTCCCTCACCGGGCGGGTGCTCTCAAGAGCAAAGAGGGGCAGGCCCTCCCGGCGCATGAGCGCCTCCATGTCGGCGGCGGGAGCAAAAACACGCTCCAGGAGCATCCGGGGATGGGCATTGACGATCTCGTAAAGTATCTTCAGCCCCAGGTTGGACATGCCCACTTCGTAGAGATCGGGAAAGGCCAGGACCATGCGCACGGCGGCGGAGGAGTGATCTTTCAGGACGGCGTTCCATTCATTGCCAAGGTAGCGGGCCGGTTTCTGGACCAGGGGAAGAAGTCTTTCCAGCTTCTCTTTTAAAAACAAGGGATCGGCCTCCGTCTAGCCAAAGCCTTGTGGCCAGCATGCTCAGACGTACTAAGTTATTATAGTATTTTTTTAATGGGAATATCAAGCCCCTTCTGCTGGGCCGCCTCTATGAGCAGGCCCTCGCTGATCTCGGCGCGGCAGCGCTGGGAGCGATCCAGGACGCGGATGAAATGGTAGCGCTGCGGCAGGAAGAGGCGGAAAATGTCGAGAAGCCTGGTTTCTTCAAGAACAATGAGCTGGGCGCCGCGGAGCGCGCCGCGCTTGAACAGCTGGTGCTCCTTGGCGCCAAGGGCGCGAATAAAGGTGTAGACGGCCTGCCGCTTCTCCTTAGTTGCGGCAATGAACAGGAAGATGGCGGCCAGGGGGAGGGAGAGGTTGATGAGGCGGTAAAAGAAGCCGGCCAGCCCGGCGGCAAAAAGCAGCCCGGCCACGATCTGCCCCAGCAGCGCCGCCTGCTCCGTGGCGGCGCGGTAGCCCAGGTGCGGCGCCAGGTAGGCGCGGAGGATTCTCCCCCCGTCAAGGGGAAGGGCCGGCAATAAATTGAAAGCGGCCAGGGTCAGGTTGGCCTGGACGAAAAAAAGCAGCAGATCCGCTCCATGGGCCACGCGGTTGTAGAGCAAAATTGCCGCTCCCGCCAGGGCCAGGTTGGCGGCGGGGCCCGCCCAGGCCAGGCGCCGCTCGATGTAGGGTTCCAGCTCCAGCTGCTCCTCCATCTTGGCCAGGCCGCCGAAGGGATAGAGCTCGATTTCGGAAATATGCAGGCCCAGCCGCCGCCCGGCAAAGCCGTGGGCGAGCTCGTGCCAGAAGAGGGCCAGGCAGATGAGGGCGAAATGGATCCCTGCACCGGCAAGAAAGCAGAAGAGGGCCAGGCATAAAAAAAGGGGATGGAGGCGAATGCGAATCCCGAAAAGCGAACCCAGCGGCAAGCTGAACCACCCCAGATCCTTCGCTTCGCTGATGCAAAGTGGGACAAAAAGGTACGTCCCTAACGTCCCACTTTTAGAGGGGGGTGTGGCGGGCAAAGCGGGCCAGCCACTCCTCCGGCGGGGGCACGGGGCAGCCGTTGCAGCGCAGCTCCAGGTGCAGGTGCGGCAGCTCGTAGCGGCGCGGTGCTCCCAGCTTCCCCAGCAGCGTCCCCGCCTCCACGGATTCCCCCTCCTTCACCGCCACCGCAGCAAGGCCGCGGTAGATCACCAGCCACCCCGGCTGGGCGCTCACGGCTACGGTATAGAGATCCTCCTCCCCCGCGGCGGCCACGGTGGTTACCTGCTCCACCCTGCCGGCAAGTAGGGCCCGCACCGCGGTGCCTTCCGGGGCGGCAAGGTCCACGCCGTAGTGCATCTGCTCCCGGCCGGCGGCGGCATCCTCGCGCAGCCCAAAGCCGCTGCAAAGGCTTCCCGCAAAGGGCAGGAGGGCTCCGCCGGACCCGGGGGAGGGCAGTCTCATGCTCTCCCAGAGCAGGCGAAAGGCAGGCACCACTTCTTCTTGGAGCGACTGCGCCTTCCAATCCCATTCCACAACGAAGCGCAGGGCGCGCAGCAGCGGCGCCCCCCAGTCGTAGCCGCCCCAAGCCAGCAGGGCGGCGGCAAATACAATCACCACCGCCGCGGTGAGCTTCACCAGGAAAAAGCGGTGCATGGATTGCCATGCCGCGGCCAGGAAAAAGGGCTTCGGCTCCGCCGCCGCGTCGTGGGGCAGAAAATCGCTCTCCCCCTCCCAGCTTTCCTTTTCGGCCAGCCGCTGCTGCAGCCTGGCACGCAGCGTGGACACGGGGGCCCTCCTGCGCCGGTAGGCCACGGCCCTCCCCCCTTCCGCACGCCAAGATCACCGAAGGCCGGTCCCACATTATCTATATTAGCGGGAGAGGCGCTTTATGATTGGCCCCGTCGCGGTTAAAACTGGATTTTGTGGCGGCGCATGGCCACGTTGAGGACAAGGCCGATGGAGGTCAAATTCACCAGGAGAGCGTTATTGCCGTAGCTCATGAAGGGCAGGGGGATGCCCGTTACCGGCATGAGGCTGATGGTCATCCCGATGTTGACCATCACCTGGAAGAAAAACATGACCGCCACCCCGCAGCAGAGCAGGGCGCCGAACTGGTCCTTGGCCTGCGTGCTGATCCAGAAGATGCGGTAGATCAGCAGCGTGTAGAGCAGGAGCAGGGACACCGCACCCACGTAGCCCATCTCCTCGCCGAAGACGGCAAAAATCATGTCGGTGTAATGATCGGGCAGGAAGCCGAGGCGGACCTGGGTGCTGTTGAAAGGCCCCTTGCCCAGGAGGCCGCCCGAGCCGATGCCGATGATGGACTGCAGCAGCTGCCAACCCTTGTCGGTGGGATCCAACTCTGGGTTGATAAAGGCAATGAGGCGGTTTTTCTGGTACTCCTCCAGCAGGTAGAACCAGAAGATGGGCGATACGGCGACGCCGCTGCCGATAAGCAGGCCCAGGTGGCGTCCCTGCGCCCCCGCCACGTAGAGCATCCCCAGGAGAATGGCCAGGAAAACAAGGGAGGTGCCCAGGTCGGG
Organism: Bacillota bacterium; assembly: GCA_012800855.1. Lineage (GTDB taxonomy): Bacteria > Bacillota > Dethiobacteria > DTU022 > DTU022 > JAAZIN01. The sequence goes on along the minus strand of JAAZIN010000146.1, from coordinate 8,533 downwards.
TTGGAGGAAGATCAGGGCCATGGGGAGAGCGGTCGCCGCCAGGGAGGGGAAGAGGTCGCGGAAATAGGGGAATTGGCCCTCCTTCTCCGCCAGCAGCCGGGCGAGGGTAATAATGATGATCACCTTGGCAATCTCCGAGGGCTGCAGGTCGAAGAAGCCGATGGGAATGCGGCGCATGGCCCCCTTTTCCACTTCCCCGATTACCAGGACCAGGCCCAGCAGGACCAGGTTGGCGCCGTAGAGGTATCCGGTCCAGTTTTTGAAGTTGACGTAATCAATAAAGCATACCAGCAGCATAATCGCGGCGCCTACGCCCATGAAGAGGAGCTGCCTCTTGACAAAATAAAGGGGGTCGGGCAGCCCTTCCATGTTGCGCGTGGCGCTGTAGAGGGTAAAGGTGCCCACGGCGCATAGGACGATGACGATAAGCAGGAGGTAGAAGTCAAAATTTCTAATGAGCCTGCGGTTGAGCATCAGTTATCGGTGACTCCTTTGATTTGACCCGTAAAGTAGTATTCCAGGATTTCGGCGGCCACGGGCACGGCACCGGTGGCGCCGATGCCGCCGTGTTCGATGATTACGGCGATAGCGATTTGCGGATTCTCGTAGGGAGCGTAGCCCACGAAGAGGCTGTGCGCCGGCGTGTTCCTGCTTACTTCCGCTGAACCGGTCTTGCCGGCAGCGGTTACCGGCAGCCTGGAGAAGTAGGCGTAAGCGGTGCCGCGCGGCAGGGTTACGGCACGCATCCCCTCGCGAAGGATCTTCAGGGTCCTGGACGATATTTGCGCCTGGCGCAGCGGTTCAGGCTCGGCTTCATAAACCACCTGCCCCTTGCTGTCCACCGCCTTCTGCACCAGGTAGGGACGGTAATGCGTGCCCCCGTTGGCAATCATGGCCACGTAGTTGGCCATCTGCAGCGGGGTGATACTGTTGTAGGACTGCCCGATGGCCGCGCTCATCGTTTCCGCCGGGTACCACGGCTCCCCGCCGGTTACCGCGGCCTTGTATTCGCGGCTGGCCACCACCCCGGGGGCCTCGCCGGGAAGATCGGCAAGGCCGGTGGGGCTGCCAAAGCCGTATTCGCGGGCATAATGGGCCACCGCATCGATGCCCGCCCGCAGGCCGGCATGGTAGAAGTAGATGTTGCAGGAGACGGCCAGGGCCCGGTAGAAGTTGACCGCACCGTGGGCGGTGCTGCGGTAGCAGGTCTTGGTGTCGCCGTACAGGCTGACCACCCCGCCGCAGCGGATAATATCCCGCTCGCTCATGACCCCTTTTTCAAGGGCCGCCGTGGCCGTGACCATCTTGAAGGTTGAACCGATGGGGTAGCCGGCCTGGATGGCGCTGTTCATCAACGGGCGCCGGGGATCCTGGCTCAAATCCGCGTAGTTCTTATGAACCGTGTTCAAGTCGTAGGAGGGGTAATTGGCGAGGGCCAGGATGGCCCCGCTGTTAGGGTCAAGAATCACCGCCGAGGCGCGTCCGGCATGCTTGTTCCCTTCTTTTTTAACCAGATGCTCCACCCGCCTGGCCAGGGCTTCTTCGACGGCTTTCTGCAAATCAAGGTCAATGGTCAGGTAGAGATCGTTCCCCGGAATGGGCTCCTTGCGCTCCAGGTAGTTGATGGGCTGGCCCATGTTGTTGGTCTCAATAAGCTGCTCCCCGTCAATCCCCCGCAGGTAGGGTTCCCAGGTTCGCTCCACCCCCGACTGGCCCACCAGGTCGCCTTCTTTATACTGGTAGCCGGCCTCGGCCCAGAGCTTCCGGGTCTCCTCATCCACGGGCCCCTCCCCGAGGAAGCCAATGATGTGCGCCGCGGTGGAGCCTTCCCTGTACTCGCGGATGGGACGGATTTCAATGTTGACTCCTTTAAGCTTCCAGCGGTATTCCGAGATCCGGGCGATGGCCTCCGGCGTGAGGTCGCTCTTTAGGAGCAGCGGCAGGTAGCGCATGTAGAGGCGCCCCTCGATGGCCTTTTCAATCTCTTCCCGGTCAATCTGCAAGATCTCGCTCAGGTAGTCTATGGTCTCCGGGTCATAGCCCTCGCCCCTGTCCATGAGCGAGACCACGTAGCCGGGACGGTTGGTGGCCAGCAGTCTTCCCTGGCTGTCGAAGATCTTGCCGCGCGTCGCCGGCAGGGTGATCTTGGTATAGCGGTTTTTTTCGGCGCGGTCCCAGTAGTAGTCGTGCTTCAGGACCTGCAGGTAGGCCAGCCTGGCGGCAAAAACAATGAAGCAGGCGATGACGATTACGACAATGACCCGGATGCGGCGGATCATAAGCTTGCTCATCTCATCGCTCCTTTCTGCCGGCTGAAGCTGCTGCGTATCTGCCTTCTGCGGTGGTAGGCGCGATAAAAAAGCGGGTAGATCAACAGGGTCAGGGCCATGTTGTAAAAGGCCTTGGGGATGAAGAGGCGGCTGAGGCTCATCTCCACGGGCAGGCCAAAGCCGATGAACTGGCTCACCAGCAGGTGGAGGATGAATTCATGGGTGAGCGTGCCCACGAAGACCAGCAGCACCGGGGCCAGCAACTGCTCCCGGTACAGCTCCCGCCCCAGCAGGCCGGCGCCGTAGCCCAGCAGCATCTTGGCCAGGGCAAAGAAACCCAGCGCCTTGCTGAAAATGACATCCTGGAGCAGGCCGGCACAGAGCCCTATGGCCGCGCCGCGCCGTTCGTCGAGAATAAAGCCCAGGGACACCACCATGACCAGAAAGATGTCCGGCAGGGCCTGCTCCACGATGAAGAAGGAAAAAACGGAGCCTTCCACCAGCAGAGCCAGCACAAAAGAGATGCTCACAAGCACATAGAAGAAGATCATGCCCCCGGCTCCGCCTCCTCCGGTGCGCTTTCCTCTTGCTGCGGGGAGCTTTCTCCGGCCGCTCCCTCTTCCACGATGATGAGCACTTCCTCCAGGCGGTTAAAATTAACCCGGGGTTCGATGAGGGCGGAGAGAATCATGCCCGAGGGATCGGGCAGGACCTCCTTGATCGTGCCGATGACAAGGCCTTTGGGAAAGACGCCGCCCAGGCCGGAGGTGATGACCACGTCACCCGGCTGAATTTTCGCCTCCGGCGGGAGGTAGGAAATTTTCAGATAGGCGGGATCTTCGGAAAAACTCTCCACAATGCCCACGGTGCCGGGATCGCGGGTGCGCTGGATTAAGGCGCTCACCGCCAGCCTGGGGTCGGTGATGAGGAGAACCTGGCTGGAATGGGGCGAAACGGTGGAGATTATTCCCACCAGCCCTCGCTCTGTAACCACCACCATCTCCTGCTTAACCCCGTCCATGTAGCCGCGGTTGATGGTGACCGTGCCGAACCACTGGCTGGGATCGCGCGCAATGACCTCCGCCGCCATCGTCCGGTAGCTGCTTTTTTCTTTAAATTCCAGCAACTGGCGGTAGCGGTAGTTTTCCTTCTGCAGCTCCTGAAAGCGCACCAACTGCTGCTCAAGGAAGGCTATTCTTTTGCGCAGGATATCGTTCTCCGCCTTCAGCTCGTAAAAGGAGACAATGGCGTCAAAGAATGACTGGATCTTCTGGCCGGCCGAGGCAAAGGCCGTCTGCGCCGGCGCAAAGAGGGCCAGCAAGGCGTCCTCCACGGGAGTAAGCTGCTCCCGCCCTTCCCCCGTAAACACAATGAGCAGCAACAAGCCGAATACCACAACCAGCAGCGCCACCAGGCTCCTGCGACCCTGATTTCGCCTTGCCAATGGGAACACATCCTAGAAGCATCTTTTATTATGTTAACCCGGCGGCAGGAGGGCACGGCAGCGCCCGGGCGGCATCAGCCTGCCTGGCCGCCGGCTCTCCCCGCTACACGCCCTTGCGCGCCGTCACCGCCAGACGGCGGAGCAGGTTGATCTCGGTGAGGATTTTCCCCGCACCGAGGACCACGCAGTCCATGGGGTTGTCCGCCAGGTAAACCGGCATCCCCGTCTCCTCGGCAATGCGCCGGTCAAAGCCGTGCAGCAGCGCACCGCCTCCCGTGAGGACAATGCCCTTGTCCATCACGTCTGCCGCCAGTTCGGGCGGTGTCTTTTCCAAGGTTACCCGAATCGCCTCGAGAATTATTTCCAGGGGATCCTCCAGCGCCTCCTTCACATCTGCGGAGGTAATCTTGATCGTCTTCGGCAGCCCTGTAACGAGATCGCGGCCGCGGATCTCCATTTCGGAATTGTTTTCCTTTTGGTAGGCGGTGCCGATTTTTATTTTTACCTCCTCGGCGGTGCGATCGCCAATCATTAGGTTGTGCTTCTTCTTGATGTATTGAATGATGGCCTCATCCATGTCATCACCGCCGACGCGGATGGACTTGCTGGTGACGATGCCGCCCAGGGAAATTATTGCTACCTCGGAGGTACCGCCGCCGATATCCACCACCATGCTGCCGGTGGGCTCTTCTACGGGCAGGCCGGCCCCGATGGCCGCAGCCATGGGCTCCTCCACCAGGTAGGCCTCCCGGGCCACCTGGCTGGTGGCATCGAGAACCGCCCGCTTCTCCACCTCCGTCACCCCGGAAGGGATACAGATAATAACCACGGGACGGAACATGGGGCGCCGCGGGCAGGCTTGATTAATAAAGTAGTTGATCATGGCCTGGGTGACGTCAAAATCAGCAATGACCCCGTCCTTCATGGGGCGGATGGCAATAATGTTACCGGGAGTACGGCCGATCATCTCCTTTGCTTCCGTGCCCACAGCGAGAATAGCCCCGGTGTCGCGGCGGACAGCCACCACCGAGGGCTCACGCAGGACCACACCCCTGCCCTTGACGTAGACCATGGTGTTGGCGGTGCCCAGATCGATCCCGATTTCCTTGGAAAATACCCTGAACAGTGAAGCCATGAACATATCCCTTCCTTTTCAACCGCAGCTTGTCAAGTTAAATTACAAAATATACGGGCCAATCGTACCCGGCCGGAACACGTGCCGCCGGCCAGGTATTAATTATATCATTTTTTATGCTTCAGATATTTTCCCCCCTTGCTAACAATTTATGTCAACTAAAGCAGCCCTTTCTCCTTAAAGCTGAAGTAACGGCCGTCACCAATGACAATGTGATCCCGCACCGCTATGCCGAGGATGTTTCCCGCCTCCACCAGGCGCCTGGTTACCTCCAGGTCTTCCTGGCTGGGCGAGGGATCACCGCTGGGGTGGTTGTGCACCAGGATGATCGAAGCGGCGCTTTTGCGCAGCGGGATTTTAAAAATTTCCCGGGGATGCACAATGGAGGCATTGAGGCTGCCGATAGAAATCTCTTCCTTGGATATGACGTGATTCTTGGTATTGAGGAGCAGGATCATGAAGTGTTCTCGCTTCTCGTAGCGCAGCTGCTCCATGAACAGCGCCGCCGCCTGCCGCGGGCTGGTGATGCTCTCCCCCTCCTCCGGCGGCAGCGTGGCTAGGCGCCGCCCCAGCTCCAGGGCCGCCTTTACCTGGATGGCCTTGGCCGGCCCCACCCCCTTGATCTGCTCCATCTCCTCCAGGGTCAGATCCGGCAGGGAGCGCAGCCCTCCGCTGCGGGAAAGCAGCTTGGCCGCCAGCTGCACCGCCGATTCCCGGCTGATGCCCGAGCGCAGCAGGATGGCCAGCAATTCGGCGTTGGAGAGAGCCTCCGCGCCAAGGGCACGCAGCTTCTCCCGCGGCCGCTCTTCGGCGGGCAGATCCCTGATCAGCAAGCGGTCTTCCTCTGTCATCGCCTTACCTCCATCCGGACCATGGTTTTATATCCATGCGGGAAAGAAGTAGAGAGAGCTGGAACAGAGGTAGTCCGACCACGTTAAAGTAACATCCTTCAATTTTTTTTACAAAAAGAGCGGCTTTGCCTTGGATGGCATAGGCGCCGGCCTTGTCCATCGGCTCGCCCGTAGCCACGTAGGCATCGATCAGCTCCTCTCCCAGAACCCGCATCCAGACACGGGTTTCCTCGTAGGCGCTCTCTTCCCGCCCCGTCTTTGCATCCACCAGGGCCAGCCCGGTGATGACGCTGTGCTGCTCGCCGCTGAGGTGGTGCAGCATCCGGCGGGCCTCTTCCGGGCTCGCAGGCTTGCCCAGGAGCTCGCCCCGGTGAACGACTATGGTGTCGGCGCCGAGCACGAGCCCTTCCCCGAGGCCGGCGGCGACCCGCCGCGCCTTCTGCAGGGCCAGGTAAAGCGCCGTTTCAGCCGGGCTTAAATGCTCCGGTCTCCTTTCCTCCTGCACATCGCTGGCGATGACGCTATGGGGAATTCCAACCTGCCGGAGCAGAGCCGACCGGCGAGGCGAGGCTGAAGCGAGGATTAGCTTCATGCGGCTGCACCCGGCCCCCCGGCATGGCGAAGGGCCCGCCTGGTCACACCCTCAAGATAGTAGGCGGCCAGGCCGGTAAACAAGCCGGTGGGCACGGCCAGCAGCAGGAGCAGGGGGAAGTAGCCCCGCAGCAGGGCCGCACTTCCGATAATCGCCGCGGCAACGGCCACCTGGGCCAGGTTGTGCGCCGCCGCGCCAAGCACGCTCACCGAAATGAGGCTGAGGTAGCCCTTGCGCATGGCCGCCGCGGCCAGGGACATTACCGCGGTGGAGGCCAGCCCGCCGGCAAGGCTCAGCCAGAAGCCGAAGCCCAAAAAGGTGCCGCCGATAAGGCTGCCTATGATCGAGCGCAGCACCGCCACCAGCAGGCCACTGCGCGCACCGTAGAGAACAATGGTGAGAAGGGTGATCATGTTGGCCAGCCCCAGCTTGACCCCGGGGACGGGCATGGGCAGCGGCAGCGCCGCCTCCACGGTATGGATAACCACGGCAAGCGACACCAGCACCGCCAGGTGGGTTGCTTCAACAATGCTGCGCCTCATGTGCACTCCCCTTAATTAAATTATCCAAAAGGGCGGCATTTCCCTTCGTAAAATCAAATACCAGTTAAAAAAAGAAACATTGATGGCACCGCAGCCCAGTTCAGCTTTTGCCGGGCAGTTCCACGCGATCCTGCAGCCCGCTGGAAATGAACAGGTCCAGCTGGGGTGTCACCAGGATAGCCTCGATGCCGGGAAGGCTCTCCACCAGCTCCAGGCCGCGCTGCGGGCCCAGGACAAATATGGCCGTGGAGAGGGCATCGGCTTCCACCGCCGTTGGGGCCACCACGGTAACGCTAATGAGCGTGCGCGCCGGGTATCCGCTCTGGGGATCAAGAATGTGGTGGTAGCGCTCTCCATCCTTTTCAAAGAAGCGCTCGTAGTCTCCCGAAGTCACCACGGCGCCCTTTTGCGAGCAGGGGATGACAGCAATCAACTCGCCTTCACGGCGGGGATGCTTCACCCCGATGCGCCAGGGTGAACCGTCCGGCTTGGGCCCAAGCACGCCAATATCGCCCCCCGCGTTGATGAGGGCATGTCCCATGCCGCGGCGGGCCAACAGCTCCAGCCCCCGGTCAATAATGTAGCCCTTGGCAATGCCGCCCAGGTCCAGGGCCATGCCGGGTTGGGGGAGAAAGATCGTCCCCGCGGTGCGGTCAATCTCCACCAGGCGGTAGTCGACCAGGGCGGCGGCCGCTTCAATCTCCCCGGAGGAGGGCACGCGATAGGTCTCTCCCCGGAAGCCCCACAGATCGAGCAGGGGAGCGACGCTGGGATCGAAGGCTCCTTCGCTCAGCCCGGCAAAATAGATCGCCTTTGCAATTGCTTCCATTGCCTCCGGGCCAACCTGGACCGGCTCCTTCCCGGCGGCGCGGTTAATTTTGCCAACCTCGCTGGAGCTCTCCGTGTAGCTTAAAAGCTGCTCCAGGCGCCGCATCTCCTGGAAGAGCTCTTCCTTTGCCGCCTCGGCCTCCTGTGAGCTGCCGCTGTAAAACTGGACGCTCACGTCCGTATCCATGAGCAGCCGCTGGTACGAGAAAAGCTTTTCCGCAGAGCCGCCGCGCGCTGCAGCCAAGGCGACAGCAACTGCGGCGGCGGCCATCAAAAGAAGCAAACCTGCCCAAAGGGGGCCTTTTTTCCCCGTGGGAAAGGCCTTCTCCTCTCCCCTGCCGCTGCGGGCATTCTTTTGCTGGCTCAAAACTTCTCCCCTTCCTCTGCAGGCTAATCTTCTCCGCCTTTAATATAGCATCATCACACCCCATTAACAATCGAGAAATAAGCTGTCAAAATTTGGAGGTGAGATCAGATAACATGGACTTCCCCCTTTGAAAAGGGGGCGAGGAGGTTCAGTAGTAGGTCAGTCCTAAAAGGGCAGCCCCTGACAACTTTAGAGGTGGAAGTAGGACAAAGTGGGACAGGGGGGACGTACCTCTTTGTCCCATTTTTAAATGCTCTAAACTTGAGCTATGGGACAGAAGGTACATCCCTGGCGTCCCATGTGGGACGGAAAGGTACGTCCCTAGTGTCCCATAACTGCCCTGTGGACCCGCCATCGATGTTCAGGGCCAGAAAAGATGTAGACATAATGGTAGTGCTGGCCTCGCTTTGCAATGACGTGGGTTATAATGGGTAAAACCATTAAAGAGCCACATACAAAGGAGGCCAGTACAATGGATTATACCACGTTTGTAGGGATGGATGT
>JAAZIN010000145.1 GCA_012800855.1 Bacillota bacterium | reverse complement strand
TTCATGCAGCCGCCCCATTGGGGAAGCCGCCTGAGAAGAGCATACCACAGCTGCAGGCACAGCCCCAATAGGAAAAACTTTTTCCGTCCATCCTTTGGGGAGCCGCTTGCCGGTGGCATCTTCCGCTCTCCGGTGCAGCAAAGCAAATTTTGTAGTATAATGGGTGCCGGCATTTTTACATAGACCGGAGTTGGAGCGAGGAGGAGAGCGTACAGCAATGGATACAACAACCGTGAATATATCCTTGACCTGGCTGGACTGGGCAATCATTTTTTTATACATGGCCGTCATGATCGCCATCGGCTTCTTTTTCCGAAAGAAACAGCGGAGCTTTGAAGACTACTTTTTAGCTTCGAAGGGGCTGACCATGCCCCTCATGATCGGCACCCTTGTCTCCACCTTCTTCGGCCTGGACACTCTCTTCGGCACCTCGGAAATAGGCTTCTTTGAAGGAGTCACCGGCTTTTTTGCCTACGCTCTCCCCTACACTGGTCTTTACCTGATCATGGCCTATCTTGCGCCCCGGTTTCGCCAATTGGAGAGCAACACTTTTACAGACATCATCGGGGACAACTACGGCAAATTTGCCCGGGCCATCTCCGCCTGCAGCTCCTTCTTCTACTCCATCAACACCATGGAGATCATGGGCATGGGCTTCATTTTCACCATGCTGTTTAAAATACCCTATTGGCTGGGCGTGCTCGCCGCGGCGCTCATCGTGGTCATCTATACCTCCACCGGAGGGCTCTGGGCGGTGGCGGTTACGGACATGTTCCAGTTTACCATTATGACCGTAACGTTGGGCATCGCCCTGCTCGTGTGCTGGAGCGACCTGGGCGGCTACGACGGTATTTTCAGCGGCCTCGCCGCCTACCTGGGCGAAGACCCCTGGTACTTCTTCTCCCCTTCGGGGGGCTATCTCACCGCCGGGGTCATCGCCGCCTACGCCCTCACCTCCCTGGCCGTGCTTTGCGAACCGGCTTTTCTGCACCGGATTTTTGCCTCGCGCACGCCAAGAGAGGTGCGACGGGCGCTGCTCATCAGCACCCCCATCTGGAGCGCCTATGAATTCGCCTGCTGCATGCTCGGCCTCGCCGCCGCCGCCGCGGTAGGCCTGGGCGTGATCGGCGAGCCCCACGCCAACCAGGCCCTCATGGCGGTGGTGGCGCGCTACCTGCCGCCCGGCCTCATCGGCCTCTTCCTGGCCGGCGTACTGGCGGCGGCCATGTCCACGGCCGATTCCTACTTCCTGGTCTCTTCGGGAAACCTGGTTTACGATCTCTACCGCCCCCTTTTCAGGCCCCATCTCTCCGAGGAGAAGCTGGTGGCCTACAGCAAGCGGGCCGTGGTTGTATCCGCGGTGGTCTCGGTGGCTCTCTCCTTCTACTTCGAGCGGATTATGGGAGTATGGGTCTTCCAGGCCAGCATTATCATCAATACCGTCCTCATCCCCCTATACGCCGCCGTCTTTGCAAAAAAGAGGCTGAAAAGCAGGCTCGGCGGCAGCCTGGCCGTAGCCACCGGCTTCTTTGGCACCATTGCCTACTACCTGCTCATAACCACGGCAGGCCGCTTCTCGGAAGAATGGGAGACCATGGTGCTGCCGCTGACCATCGGCGGGCGCACGGTGGAGCTCTGGCAGGAATACGGCATCTTCTTGATCCCGCCCTTTGTCCTGCTGGCCTTTATCATTGGAAACCTCTGCGGCAAAAAGGAAAGCCCGGAACGGGCGAAGGAGGCGTTGTAAAATGAACGGATGGGATGTGGGCGTATACGCAGCGGCGGCCGCCTTGATCATCCTTCCGCTGGGTGTCTTCTATTTATACCTGCGCGAAATCGCCCGGCGGGTGAAAGAAAACGACTGGGGCAGGACCCCGCCGCCCACCCTTTAAACCCTATGAGCACAAAGTGGGACGGAAAGGTACGTCCCCGGTGTCCCACAATTTCTCCAGCATAATGTAAAAAGACCCGGTTGGTTTAACAACCGGGTCTTCGGTTAATACCAATTCAGTTCCTATATTACTACGCGCCGGTACGCACTGGAAGGGTGGCAGCACTAACTGAACCGGCGATCACCCGGCAGCGGGGCACTCAGCGATAGCGACGCTTGCGCGCCGCCTCCGCCTTTTTCTTGCGGCGCACGCTGGGCTTTTCATAATGCTCCCGGCGGCGCAGTTCCGCCAAGATGCCTGTCCGGGCACACTGCCGTTTAAACCTTCTCAGGGCTCTGTCAAGTGATTCGTTTTTCCCCACCCTGACTTTAGCCATGATCCTCCCCCCTCTCCGCGCGAACCGTCGCCGGGCAGCGGCAGCCGTTAGGCGCCCCGTCCCTCAGCGATAGCATGCGATAACTCTTTTCCGCCCAGGAGGTGCACATGGAGATGATAAACCAGCTGTCCGCCTTCTTTGCCGCAATTGATCACTACCCGGTAGCCCGACCGGTCCACTTTATAGGCACGGGCCAGGTCATTGGCTACACTGATCAGCCGCCCCAAAAGCATGGTCTCGCCGGCTTCAACGTCAGCCAGAGTAGGGATGTGCTTGCGCGGGACAATCAGCAGGTGCACCGGAGCCGCCGGATAGATGTCCTTGAAAGCGACGATCTCCTCGTCCTCGTAGACTATCTCCGCTGCGCTCTCCTTATTGACAATGCGGCAAAAAATACAATCCTCAGCCATTGCCGACCTCCTGCCGTTAATGTGAAAATCCCTTGCCATTATAGCACAGCATTATCCCCTTGAGAAGCAAGGGGCATATCCGTGCTCTTTTGCTTTTAATAGTTCAATGCTGGCGTTCAGTTTACCTTTTTTCAAAGCGAATTTTTTGCCGCGCGGGGAGCAAAATCTCGCCTGCGGAGGCGGAATCCGCCGCCTTGCACAGTTTTGCTCGGCTGGGCTATAATTGAATCAAGTTCCTGCCGGAAAAGAGGTGCGCTCCGGCCCATGGAGCAAACTTTTTCCGTGGAAGAGGCACTCCATCGCGA